>JBBIHW010000272.1:0-4702 GCA_037446795.1 Acidobacteriota bacterium | reverse complement strand
CACCCGCTGGGAGGACCAGGAGAAGTACCGCGGAGGGTGGGAGAGGCGCGACGGGCAGCTGCGCCTCAAGCTCCACGGTCGCGCGGGCGGCCTGAGCAACATCTTCTGCAACCCGTACCTTCCGACCCTCGACGACTACTACGAGCCGTGGACCTACGACTACGCGCACCTGTTCGACGCGCCCGAGGGCGACGACCAGCCGACGGCGCGCGCGGTCTCCCTCGTCACGGGCAAGCCCATGGAGATCGAGGCGGGGCCCAACTGGGACGACGACCTGGGGGGCTCGCCGGTCTACGCCCGCAACGACCCGAACCTCGAGGACCTCGCCGAGGAGGAGCGCCAGCAGCTCAACGAGCTGGAGCGCGTCGTCTTCTTCTACCTGCCGCGGATCTGCAACCACTGCCTCAACCCCGGATGCGTGGCCGCCTGCCCCGCGGGGGCGGTCTACAAGCGGGGAGAGGACGGGATCGTCCTGCTGAGCCAGGACAAGTGCCGCGCCTGGCGGATGTGCATCTCCGGCTGTCCTTACAAGAAGACGTACTTCAACTGGTCCACCGGGAAGTCGGAGAAGTGCATCCTCTGCTACCCCCGGCTCGAGAGCGGCCACGCTCCGGCCTGCTTCCACGCCTGCGTCGGCCGCATCCGCTACCTCGGCATCCTTCTCTACGACGCGGACCGGATCGAGGAGGCGGCCCGGGCGCGCCCCGCGGACCTGGTCGAGGCCCAGCGGTCGCTGATCCTGGACCCGTCCGAGCCGAGGGTCGCCGGCGCCGCGCGGGCGAGCGGCGTGACCGAGGCGATGCTGGAGTCGGCCGCGAAGAGCCCGGTCTACAAGTTCGTCAAGAGGTGGAGGCTCGCGCTCCCGCTCCACCCGGAGTACCGCACGCTCCCGATGCTGTTCTACGTGCCGCCCATGCTGCCCGTGCTGGCGAAGGCCGGGGGCGGCCGGTACGAGGTCGCCGGCTCCCGCGAGGAGGGACTCGCCCCGATGCTGAGCTCCCTCGAGACGGCGCGAGTGCCGCTGCGGTACATGGCGAACCTCTTCGCCGCGGGAAACGAGCGGGTTCTCGAGGCCGTCTACCGGAAGCTGATCGCCGTCCGGGTCCACATGCGGCGGCAGAAGGTGGGGGACGTCCCCGAGGAGGAGGTCCGCCAGGCCCTCGCGCAGGGGGAGACGACACCGGAAGAGGCCGAGGCCATCTACCGGTTGACCGCGCTTCCGACCTTCGAGGAGCGGTTCGTGATCCCTCCGTTCGCCAGGGAGCTGGCGATCGAGCAGGTGACGGACCCGTTCCAGGAGAAGCGGGAGGGAGGCTTCGGCTTGCGCTCGGTGCCGGAGCGGAGGTGGTGACCGTGCGGGAGCGATTCCTGGCCCTGCTCGCCGACCTCCTCGACTACCCGCACGACGGACTCGCCGACCGAGCCCGGGAGTGCGAGTGGCTCGCCCGGCGGCTCGCCCCGGAGGCCGCACCGGCGCTCGGCCGCTTCCGGGAGTTCCTCGAAGCGACTCCGCCCGGCCGTGTCGAGGAGGTCTACAGCGCCACCTTCGACCTCGACGCCTCCTGCCACCCGTACGTCGGGCACCACCTGTTCGGCGAAAGCTACAAGCGGAGCGTCTTCATGCTGGAGCTGAAGCGCCTTCATCGCGCCCGGGGAACGGATTCCGGCAGCGAGCTCCCGGACCACCTGCCCGCGGTCCTGCGCCTGATCTCCCGGGAGCACGAGCCGGACGCCGCCGACGAGCTCCTTCAGCTCGCGTTGCTTCCGGCCGTCGAGCGGATGTGCGGAGGGCTGCGGGCGGGGGACCCGGGGGAGAGCGCCGCGGCCCCCCGGAAGGACGGGCCGTACCGGGAGCTGCTCGAGGCCGTGAGGCTCGCCCTGGTCGCCCTGGGGCCCGCCGCGGAGGGATCGCCATGCTCGACACGGTGCTGTTCGTAGCCCTGCCGTACGTGTCCGTCGCGCTGGCAGTGTTCGGCGGGATCCACCGTCACCGGACGGATCGGTTCTCCTATTCGAGCTTCTCCTCCCAGTTCCTCGAGAGCCGGGCCCTGTTCTGGGGATCGGTGCCCTGGCACTACGGCATCGTCGTGATCCTGCTGGCTCACCTGCTCGCGGCCATGTTCCCTGGGGCCTGGTCCGCCCTCGTTTCGAACCCGCTCCGCCTCTACGTCCTCGAGGTCACCGGGCTCGCGCTCGCGGCCGCGTCCATCGTGGGGCTCCTCCTGCTTCTGGCTCGGCGCATCGTGGACGCCCGAGTGCGGACGGTGACCTCGACCATGGACTGGGTGCTCCTCGCGACGCTTCTCGTCCAGGTCGTCCTGGGCACCTGGGTCGCCCTCGTCTACCGGTGGGGCTCGGACTGGTACCTGCACACGGCGGTTCCCTGGCTGTTCTCGCTGCTCGTCCTCCATCCGCGCATCGAGCACGTGGCAACGCTTCCGTGGATCGTGAAGCTCCACTTCATCGGTGGGTTCGTCGTGATCGGGCTGTTCCCCTTCACCCGCCTCGTCCACGTGGTCGCCTTCCCCGTCGGCTATCTGTGGCGGCCCTGGCAGATCGTCCTCTGGAACCGGAGGTGATCGTCCTTCCGCCCGTCGGAACGCGCTGCTCCGCGATCCGCTGCGGGACCGCCGTTCAAAGGGAATCCCCGCGCCCGTCGGACCGGCCGAACGGCGCCGGGCCGTCGCCCCTGGTGCGTCCGTCATGAAGGATCGAAGCCGGGCCTACCGGGCCCTCGCGATGAGCACGTTGGCGTTCACGGCATGCTTCGCCGCCTGGATGTTGAACGGAGTGCTGGTCACGTTCCTGGTGGACAGGGGGCTGTACGAGTGGGACAAGACGCAGATGGGATGGCTGATCGGCGCCCCGGTGCTCACGGGAGCCCTCATGCGACTGCCGGTGGGCGTCCTCACGGATGCTCGCGGCGGCCGGTTCGTGTTCCCCCTCGTGATGCTCGCGGCCGCCGTGCCCATGTACGCCGCCGGTCACGCGGACTCCTATCCGCAGTTCCTCCTCGCGAGCCTCGGCTTCGGGCTGAGCGGCGCCTCCTTCGCCGTGGGCGTCGCGTACACGTCGTCCTGGTTTCCGCCGGAGCGGCAGGGTACGGCGCTCGGCATCTTCGGCATGGGGAACCTGGGAGCTGGCCTCACCGCGATGGCCGCTCCCGTCCTCCTGGGCGTGCTCACGCGCGGAGGCGCCGAGCCCGGAGGGTGGCGCGCGCTGCCGAAGCTCTATGCGGCCCTGCTCGCCGGGACCGCCGTGCTGTTCTGGCTGCTGGCCCCCGCGAGGAAGCCGCAACGGAGCCTGCCCATCCGCCAGCGTCTCGCTCCGCTCAGGAACGTCCGCGTCTGGCGGTTCGGCCTCTATTACTTTTTCGTGTTCGGTAGCTTCGTCGCGCTCTCGCAGTGGCTCGTCCCGTACTACGTCAACGTCTATTTCCTGCCCCTGTCCACCGCCGGGTTGCTGGGGGCCCTGTTCAGCCTGCCCTCCGGGCTCGTTCGCGCCGTCGGGGGATGGGCCTCGGACCGGTGGGGCGCGCGAGGCGTTCTCTACCTCGTCTTCGGCGGGAGCATCGTCCTGCTGATTCTCCTCTTCCCGCCCCGCGTCGAGATCCTGATGCCCGGCCAGGGCGTCCTGGCGGATCGCCCCGGTGTGGTCGCCTCCGTCGGGGAGCGGGAGATCGTCGTCGGGCCCGACAGGTACGCGCTCGCGAGCGCGTCGGGCCGCGCGGGCATCCCCGCCCGGATCCGCTTCGGGATCCACGCCAGGGCCGACGAGGAAGGCTTCCTCCTCTGGCCCGTGACGAACTTCTCCCACGTCCCCATGGTCGCGGTCGGCGACCAGGTGGAAAAGGGGCAGCTCCTCGCCAGGGGCGAGAGCCACGTCTACTTCCAGGCGAACCGCTGGATCTTCACCGGGCTGGTCTTCCTCCTCGGAATCCTGATGGGGGTCGGCTCCGCCGCGGTCTACAAGCACATCCCCAACTACTTCCCGGGCAGCGTGGGAGCGGTGGGAGGCCTCGTCGGCGTCATCGGAGCGCTCGGTGGCTTCTTCGGTCCGATCCTCTTCGGCTACCTCCTCCAGTGGACACAGGTGTGGACGACCTGCTGGATGCTCCTCGCCCTGGTCGCGACGATCTGCCTGGTCTGGATGCACCTGGTCGTCCGGCGCATGATGCGGGCCCGTGCGCCTGTCCTGATCCGGCAGATCGAGGAACCGGCCGCGTCCGAGTCGCGAGCATGAGCGGGGTGAGGGATCTGCATCCTGCCTATTTCGCCATGGTCATGGCCACCGGCATCGTCTCCATCGGGGCGGACCTGCTGGGGATGAGGGTCGTGGCGGTCTCCCTGGGGTGGTTCAACGTCTTGAGCTACGCGATCCTCTGGGGCCTCACCCTGCTGCGTCTGCTGCAGTACCCACGCCACGTCGCGGCGGACCTCCTGGATCACGTTCGGGGGCCCGGGTTCTTCACCGCCGTGGCCGCCACCTGTGTCCTGGGCACCCAGCTCGTCTCGCTCTGGGGAAGCCACCGAGCGGCGGTGCTGCTGTGGCTGCTGGGGGTCGGCCTCTGGGTCGCCCTCACGTATGTCATCTTTACGGGCCTGGCCATCAAGGAGAACAAGCCCTCGCTGGCCGAGGGCATCACGGGCGCGTGGCTCATCGCGGGGGTCGCCGCCCAGTCGGTGGCCGTGCTCGGCGCGTC
>JBBIHW010000271.1:0-4716 GCA_037446795.1 Acidobacteriota bacterium | reverse complement strand
CAGCGGCTGCGGCGACTGAGCCAGGGCCGCCGCTCGCGCCGAGGCGGCGGCGCGTGAAGTCCGCGCGGCGCTTGCGTTGACCGGCCCTCGGGCGCGCGGGACAATGGCGCCCCTCTTCCATCGAGCGACGCCGAGGTGCGCCGGTGAACGTGCTCGTGGTCGGAAGCGGGGGTCGCGAGGACGCCCTCGTGTGGGCGCTCTCGCGGAGCCCGGAGATCGGCCGCCTCCGCTGCGCGCCCGGCAACGCCGGCATCGCCCGCCGCGCGGAGTGCGTTCCGATACCGGCGCACGATGTCGGCGGGCTCGTGGCCCACGCCGCGGCCGAGCGGTACGACCTCGTGGTCGTCGGCCCGGAAGCACCGCTCGTCGCCGGCCTGGCCGACCGTTTGCGGGGGGCGGGAATCCCGACCTTCGGACCCGGAGCGTCCCCGGCGGCGCTCGAAGGGAGCAAGGCCTTCGCCAAGGCGTTCATGCAGCGCCGACGGATCCCGACGGCGCGGTTCCGCGTGTTCACCGACCTCGAAGGGGCGACACGCCATCTGGCCTCTCCCGAGGCCTCCTACCCGCTCGTCGTCAAGGCGGACGGGCTCGCAGCGGGCAAGGGCGTGGTCATCGCCAGCGATCCTCCGGCGGCGGTCGAGGCGGCCACGGGGATGCTCAGCGGACGCGATTTCGGCGCCGCCGGCAGCACGATCGTCGTCGAGGAGAAGCTCGAGGGCCGCGAGGCGTCGTTCTTCGTCCTCTCCGATGGGGAGCGGTTCGTCGAGCTGGACAGCTGCCAGGACTACAAGCGGCTCCTCGACGGTGACCTGGGTCCGAACACGGGCGGCATGGGCGCGTACTCGCCCTCGGCCCACCTCGACGAGGCGACCCGCAAGAGGATCGTCGGGGAGATCGTCGAACCGACCGTGCGAGGCCTCGCCGAGGAGGGCCGCCCCTACCGCGGCGTCCTGTACGTCGGCCTCATGCTGACGGCGGAAGGGCCGAAGGTCCTCGAGTACAACGTCCGGTTCGGAGACCCGGAGACGCAGGTGCTGCTTCCGCGCCTCGACGGCGACTGGCTGCCCGTCCTTTACGCGGCAGCGACGGGCTCGATCGAGCGATGCAGCCTCGCCTGGAAGAGGGAGCGGGCGGTGTGCGTCGTCCTCGCCTCGGAGGGCTACCCTGCGCGAGGGTCCGAAGGGCTCCCCATTGACGGGGTCGAGGAGGCGGAGCGGCTGCCCGGCGTCCTGGTCTTCCACGCCGGGACGAGGTCGGACGGTGGGGCCGGCCTCGCCACGGCAGGGGGGAGGGTGCTCGGCGTGACCGCACTCGCCCCGAGCCTCGCGGAGGCGAGGAGGCGGGCCTACGAGGCGGTCGCCCGCATCCGTTGGCCCGGCATGCATCACCGGACCGACATCGCTCTCGACGCGGTCAGGGCGGGGGCGGCGTGAGAGGAGGCGGCTCGGACCTGGGCATCGGCGCGATCACAGCGCCCTCGGGCGGGTCCCCGACGGCGACGCGGCGGCCGTAAGAGTCCGTGTGGTCGGGGCTCGAGACGATGGCGATCTCGAGGTAGTCGGCGAGGCTCGCGGGCCGGCCCCGGACCTCGGGGTCCGAAGGGTCCGCGCGGTCCATCACGTGCAGGTGCAGGTGGGGGTGGATGCTGTTGCCGCTGTTGCCCGCGCGCGCGATCTGCTCGCCGGCTTCCACGACTTGCCCGGGCGCGACGAGCAGCGAGCCCTGCTCGAGGTGGGCGAGCAGGACGTACGCCCCTTCGCCGGCGTCGAGGACCACGTAGTTGCCGAAGACCCAGTCCGGATGCGCGAGGTCGTCGAGCAAGCTCCGGCGCGGATAGGCGCGGGCCCCCTCGTTGTCGGGAACGTCGTTCACCAGGCGCACGACGCGACCCGTGGCGGGCGCGCGCACGGGCCGCCCGAAGGTCGGGAGGTCCCGGTTCCTCCACGCGCGGTCGCGAGTCGCGCCGGAAGCCTGGCCGGCTGGACCGAGCGCCGCGAAGTCCCACGCGAACTCCTGGCCGCGCCCGCCGAGCCGGTGCTGCGTGTGGCAGCCGTGCCCCTGGCTCACCTTCCAGAAGCCGGCCTCGAACGGGAGCCTCAGGACGACCGGCACGGTGTCCTCGAGGTGCGATTCGACCGCCTCGGTGCGCCATTCCCGCCGCGCGCCGCGACGGGCGGTGACGTCCAGCTCGACGCGCACCCGATCCGCGCCCTCCGGAATCCCCTCGAGGCAGAGGGCCTGCCAGTCCAGCCGCTCGGAGGGGCTCAGACGCAGAGGCAGCTGCACCAGGGGGGCCTCGCCGAGCCCGCGGCCGTCGTGGACGGACTTGCCGACGGGCCGCTGCCCCTCGAAGAAGCTCGCGCGGGCGCGCACGATTCTCAGCGACCGCTCCGAGAGATTGCGGATCGAGAGGTGGACCAGCGCGTCGGCCGCGCCCTGCGAGCGGTGCACGAACACCCTGGCCGGTCGCGTCTCCATCTCGAGCCAGCGGGCGGCTGGGACGACCGGGGCGGCGCGGACGGCGGAGCCCGTCGCGGCCAGCACCAGCAGCCAGCCCCAACACGCCGTCACGCGCGCGGCCGCCCGATCCGCCGCCGAGCCCCGACGCCGTCCCGGACGACCCCCGCCGGAGGGCGACCGCACCGCCTCGCGCGCTACTTCTTCTTGACGAGGTCCTTGAGCGCCCGGGCCACGCTGAACCGGACGACCGTCTTGGCCGGGATCTTGATCGCCTCGCCCGTGGCGGGGTTGCTCCCCATGCGGGCCTTCCGCTTGACGACCTTGAACTTGCCGAGTCCCTTGAGGGGGACCTGGCCGCCTTTCTTGATCTGCTTCTCGACGAGCCGCGTGAGCCCTTCGAGGAAGGCGCGCGCCTGTTTTCTCTCGAGTTTGGTCTCGGTCGCGAGCGCCTGGATCAGCTCGGTCTTCGTCATCCGGGGTTCCCTCCCTTCGCAGCGGACCGCGACCTTGTATACCCGTTCGCGGGAAAAATCAATGGCGCAGCGGAAAAACCCGCTCCGCGATCCGTCGCGCGAGCCCTGCGGGATCTCCCGCAGCGGCGTCCACGCGGATGTCGGCGAGGGCGTAGACGGCCCTCCGCCGCTCGAAGAACGCGCGGAAGGCGACGTCGTCCCCGTCCGGGGTCCACAGCGGGCGGCCTCTTCCCGCGCCGACGCGCGCGCGCGCCACGTCGAACGGAACATCGAGCCACACGGTCGTCCCCTCCCGCTTCATGAAGGCACGCTGCGGGACGCCGAGGAACAGGCCGCCCCCGGTCGCCACGACGGCGCGCTCGAGACCGGACAGCGAGCGGAGAGCCTGCCACTCGGCCTCGCGGAAGCGCCCCTCGCCCGACTCCTCGAAGATCCGCTCGATGGCGCGCCCCTCCCGCTGCACGACGAGCTCGTCCGTGTCCACGAAGTCCCAGCCGAGGAGGTCGGCGAGCGCCCGGCCGGCGGCCGTCTTGCCGCTTCCCATGAAGCCGACCAGGAACACGGGCCGCGCCGCCCGCCCGCTCACTCCGCTCCCGCCACGTGCGCCGCCCGGCGCTCGTACCCCCGCTCGCCCGCCTCGACGCGCACGCCGAGGCGGTTCTCGGGGGGCGTGGCCGGGCAGCGGAAGCGCTCGGGGTCCCCGTACGCGCAAGAGGGGTTGTAAGCGCGGTTGAAGTCGAGGAGGAAGGGGCCGCCTTCGGGGCCCTCGAGGTTCACGTAGCGGCCGGCGGGATAGGTCTCCCTGCCGGAGGTCGCGTCCGTGAAGGGAAGGAACAGACCTGCGCCGCCGGGTCGCTCCACGTCGTCCAGGAGGCGGTAGACGGTCAGGCGACAGCGCTCCCCACCCAGCTCGAAGCGAATCTCGCCGTAGCGCTCGCACGGCCGCTGCTCGCCCGAGGTCGTCAGGATCTCGAACCGCTCCGGCCGGGAGAACCGCCGCACGGTCCCGGCGAAGCGGTAGGCGGGGTCCGGCGGCCAGTAGTCGAGGCCGCGGAAGGAGGCTCGATCGGTGGAACGCAGCGGCGAGGCGGGGTCGGTCCGGAACGACTCGTCCTTCGCCGCGCGCTCGGCGCGCAGCGCGGCCTCCCAGCCCGTCGGGGGCGGGGCGGGAGCCATGTCGCCCTCTCCGGTCCGGCCGCAGCCGGTCGCGGCGAGCAACAGGAGCGCGAGGAGCCGCCGCATCACCAGGACACCGGCACGCGCAGCGGGACCCCGTCGCGATTCCGATAGAGGACATAGCCCTGCCGCCGCCCCAGCTCGAACAGCCGCCGCGCCAGGTCCACGTCCGCGCGGCAGTACGCCTCCACGAGATCCAGGCGCCCCTCGCGCCACCATCGCAGGCTGTCGAGGCCCGACCCCGATTTCGACGTCCCCAGGTTGACCTCCGCCAGACGAGCCAGCGAGACCGGGAAGCCCAGCCGCGCGCGGATGTCCGACAGGAGGTCGAGCGTCCGGATCCCGCCGAGGTCGTGGCCGGTGTAGCCGGACAGAACCTTGAGGTCGAACCCGTCAATGTTGAGCCCGACGACCCAGTCCGCGAGGGCGAGGTCGAGGAGGAGCCGCTCCACATCCTTCTCGCGGTACGTGCGGAAGTCCTCCCGGGCGAAGTCGTAGACGACGGCGAGGGCGAGGCCCATCCGCGACACGTTGGCCCAGCCGCCCACCTCGTCCGCGCCGCGCTGGGTCTCGAGATCGAGCACGAGCAGGCGCCCCTCGCTGCGCG
>JBBIHW010000270.1:0-4759 GCA_037446795.1 Acidobacteriota bacterium | reverse complement strand
CGTGCGGCGCGCTCGAGGGCGGCCGCGTCGGTGACGTCCCCCGCGAAGACCTCGGCCCCCTCCGGCCTCTCGCGCCACCGGGAAGGGTCCCGCACGAAACCGCGCACGCGATGGCCGCGCGCGGCGATTGCGTGCGCGATCCGCCCGCCGAGGAACCCGCCCGCGCCGGTGACCAGGACCCTCACGTGGGCCCGACCCCGCCCCGCGACTGGACATACGACCGCAGCGCCTCCCGCCAGGGTCGCAGCGGCCGGCCGAGCCAGCTCTCGAGCCGGGCGGTGGACAGGACGCAGTACGCCGGCCGGCGGAGGCCACCCGTGGGTTCGGGCCGCCCGAGCACGCGCACGGTGCCCGAGAGGCCGGCCTCCTCCACGGTCGCCCGGGCGAACTCGAGCCGGCTGCACGCGCCCGCGTTCACGACGTGGACGACGCCCCGCGGCGGGGCCGACGCGAGAAGGTCCAGGATCGCCGCGGCGAGATCCGCCGTGTAGGTGGGGCTCGCGACCGGGGTCTCGACGACCTCGATCACGCCGCCGCGGGCCGCCAGCTCGAGGATCGCGTCCACGTAGTGGGGCCTGCGCCTCGGCCCCGGGCCGTAGAGGGTGGACGAGCGAACGACGAGCGCCTCGGGCCAGGCGGCCAGGATCGCCTCCTCCCCCTCCAGCTTGGAGCGGCCGTAGACCTGCAGCGGGTTCGGCCGGTCCTCCTCCACGTACGGCGCGCCCTTGGCGCCGTCGAACACGTAGTCCGTGGACAGGTGCACCAGCGACGCCCCGATGTCCCGGCAGACCTCGGCCAGGGCCCGCGGCCCGTCGCGGTTCAGCCGGTAGACTCGCTCTCGCGACTCCGGTCGCTCGGCCCCGGCCACGTCCGTCCAGGCGGCGGCGTTGACGACGGCTCCCGGACGGATCCGCTCGATCGCGGCGCGCGCCTGCTCGGGCTTCTCGAGGTCGAGCTCCTCCCGCGCGGGCCGCAGCGGCCCGAGTCCCCTCCTCGACGCCTCCGCCACGAGCGAGCGGCCGAGCATGCCCGAAGCCCCCAGCACGAGCAGCGGCCGCGGCGGCCGGGTCATCGCTCCTCGGAGAAGTGCGGGTCGAGGATCCTCCCGATCCCGCGGAGGTCCACGGAGAACCGGAACTCCCGCCGCGTCAGCGCGCCGAAGTCGCGCGCGAGGTACTCGGCCAGGAACCCGCAACACTGGGTGTAGTACTCCACGCGCCACCTCTGGTCGGGGACCTTCGCCGCGCCGACGGCCGCGGTGGGTACGTACGTGCCGTCCAGCTCGAGACGCAGCTTGCTGGCGAGCAGGGTGAGGCCGGTGGCGAGCCGAAGCTGCGTGCTGCGGCCCTCGAGGGCGGCCCCCCGGCGGCTGTGGACGAGGGAGAAGCTGGCGCGGCCGATCTGCTCGCGGACGTGACCGGACAGACTCACGCTCGCCACGCGGTCGAACAGGATGTTGTAGGTCGTCCGCAGATCGAAGCTCATCGAGGGGCTCGGGTTGAGCCGCCCGATCAGGTCCACGCCGGACCGCGGGCTGCTCCGCTCGAATCCGGGGGCGGGATCGAGGTCAGCGGCGCTGAGCACGCGGTCGAAGGCGCGGCTCTGGCGGACCTCGATCGAGGCGATCTCGACGGGCTCGCGATAGACGGGCGCGGCCGGGGCGGGCGCTTCGGCGCCAGGGTGCGGCGCCGGTACCTCCCGGAGCTGGCCGGTGGCCGGCTCGGGCAGGAGCACGGCCTCCCCTTCCCCGGCCGGGACCTCCGGCTTCGCTCGCGGGCGCTGCGCGAACAGCCTCGTGCGGAAGCCGTAGGTGATCTGGTTGCTGGACGGCGTGAGGTCGACCTCGTCGAACCTGAGGATCTCGCCCTCGCGCTCGTAGCTCTGGCCGAAGGTGTAGAGGATCCTGGGCTCCCACACGTGCTTGTACCGCCGAGCGGTCTGCCCGCTCCCCGTCGTGTAGTACCGGAACGCCTTCGGGCCGACCACCTCCACGCCGAGGGCGCCCACGTTGCGGGTGAGACCGGCCCCCGACACCGACACCGTCGCCAGCGAAGGATCCGCATCGCTCTGCGTGTAGTGGGTGACGCGATAGCTGGCCGTCGCGTTGACGTCGAGCCACGGCGTGGGGGACGCCGGGACCGACAGTGTCGGGAAGAGGTCCGCCCGTCCGTAGTCGGCCCGAAAGGTCCCTCGCTGGTGGATGGAGGCGAGGCTCGACTCGAAGCTCAGGTAGAAGGGCGACTTCCCCAGCCGCCGGCTCCGGCCGCGCCACTCGATCTCAGGGAGCGTCTGCTGCACCGAGCTGGCCCCGCTCGCGAAGAGCTGCTCCCTCCGCAGCTCGCGGACGTTCAAGCTCACCCAGGGGCCGTTGCGCGTCATCTCGATCCGCGCCTGCGTCGTCGGCGTCGAGGCGATCCGCAGCTCCCTCTCGAAGTCGGTGAAGTACGCGAAGTCGCTCACCTCGTTGACGTCGGCCACGAGGCGGAATCCGTTGAGGAAGTCCTGCGCCTGCCGGTAGGTCACCCGCCAGCGGCCGAAGCCGGCCAGCCGGTCCTGGATGAAGAAGCCGCTGAGGGACAGGTGCCCGCTCCGGTTGGGCAGGACCACGAGCTCCCCGCCGCCGCCCCACCCTGCCTTGGTGTAGTACTCGCCGAACAGCGTCACGTCCGCGCTCCGGCCGAGGGGCACGAAAAGGGGCAGCGTGATCACCTCCCCCCGGTCTCGCGTGGACCCGGTGGTGGGAAACAGCAGACCCGCCGCCCGATCGGGTTTCACGGGCCAGACCATGTAGGGCAGGTACAGGACGGGCGCGTGCTTCACCTTCAGGCGCAGGTGCGTCATGTGCGCGTAGTGGTCGAGACGGATGCGGGCCTTCGAAACGGAGAAGGACCAGTAGGGAACCGGCTGCGTGCACGTGGTGACGGTCGCGTCCTCGAGCCGGACGCGGTCGTCGCCGACCTTCTCGGCGCTCGCCGCGGTGAAGTAGAACTCCGGGTCCACGTAGCCCGTGGCGTTCTCGACGATGCCGCGGCCGGTCTCGAGGTCGTAGCTCATTCGTGCCCCGGTGATTCGGTTTCCCGACCAGATCACGAGCACGTTCCCCTCGGCGACGATGTAGCGGCCCTCGCGGATCTCGAGGCGGTCGGCTTGGAGCCGCGCGTTCGCCGCGAGAACGGTGACCGCTCCGGACAGCTCCAAGTCGCCCGGGCCCGTCTGCCGGATCTTCTCCGCGGACAGGCTGACGTCCCCGAGCGCCTGGAAGGGTGCCGAGCGAGCCGGCTGGGCGGGAGCGGCCTCCGGGGGCGCGCCGTCAGCGACCGCGACCGCTCCGGTGAGCAGCGCAGCCGCCACCGAGACACAGAGCCGCGCGCGGCGGCCGCGTCGGGTCACGACCCGGCTCCTCCAGCGAAGCGGTCTCCTCGAGAGCGCCGTTTCGTGTCCTGGCCGCCGAAGCGCAACCCGCCGCAGTGTACTGCCGCGAGGGGCCGTGTCAAGCGCGCCGGGCGGCTCGGATGGAGCTCGACTCGGACCGGTCAGAAGTGGTCCATCGGCCAGAGGTAGGCCTCCGAAGCCGACATCGGGCGCGATAGATGCGCCTCCCCCGCCAGGGGGAGCAGCATGGGAATCGCGTGCTCCCGCGCGCGGAACCGCAGGCGCCACTCCGGCACGAGCTCGCGGAACTCGCGCGGCAGCCATCCGCTCACCCGCCGTGCGCCGGAGGCCCGAGCCTCCGCGGCCCCCGCCCGCAAGATCGCGGCGAGCAACTGGGGGTCGCCCCCTGCCGCAGCGGCCTCGCGAAGGTTCCACGTCCCGTCGGCCGACAGCGCCACCAGGTAGCCGGCGAAGGCCCCGCCTCTCACGGCGGTCCTGCAGATCGCCGTCCAGTCGGCGCCGTCCCGCCGTTCGAGAAACGCCCGGCTCCGCGCGACGACGAAGGACCAGTGCTCGAGGTCCCGCACGACCGCGAGGCACCGGGCGCGGCTCGAGGACTCGTGGGCCTCGATGACGGACGGGCTGTCCGACGGCACCATCGCGCGGAGGACGATCCCCTGCTCCGCGCGGCCGGGCCCGAGGTCGAGCACGCCCTCCGCCGCGTCCGCGGGAAGGGGGGTGAATCCGAGGCGCTCGTAGTACGTCGTCCCGATGTCGGTGAACAGCAGGGCGACCAGGTCGCCCCGATCGCGAGCCTCCCCGACGACCGCCCGCAGCATCGCCGCCGCGTGGCCCCGCCGCCTCCGGTCTCGGGGGGTGAACACGGCACCGATCGCCGTCGCGCGACCGGTCCGCTCGAACAGCCGCACGACGGGCCGGTAGATCTTCACGCTCGACAGGAGAACCCCGTCATCCCCGACCCACGCGTAGTGCCGATAGAACCGGCGCGCCCACGGCGTGCGGGCGAGCTCGACCCACATGGCGAGGTAGGCCTCGTGGGAGAGGCCGCCACCCCAGAGGGCGTGGGATTCGGCCGTGATCCGCCGGACCTGCTCTTCGGTCGCCGGGACGAGGCGTGGCACGCGCCGGTCAGCGGCTGTCCGCCGGGCAGCGGCACCGCTCGAGCCGGCGGTTGCATGCGAAGCAGTAGCCGTGCTTCTCGAAGAACTCCACCATCTCCTGCTGCCACGCGTCCAGGATGGACAGCCGGTCGAGCACCGTGAGCCGCCCGGAGAGGGTCGTGTCGCCGAGCCAAGTCCTCATGTTGGACAGCGAGTCGTGGTAGGCGCGTCTGAGCTCGAATATCGTCACGGGCGTGCGCCCCTTC
>JBBIHW010000269.1:0-4766 GCA_037446795.1 Acidobacteriota bacterium | reverse complement strand
AGGTGTAGGCGCTGCCCGCCACGGGAATCATCGAGGCGAGTTCCGCATAGCAAAGCCCCGCCAGCGCACAGACCAGCGCCACGAGCAGGAACGACAGCGCAATGCCGGGCCCCGCGCCCGGACGGCTCCTTCTCGGCCGCCGGCCTGCCCGCGGGCCTGTGGAGCGACTCCGTGCGGCGCAGGCTCTCCTGCTGGCGCGCCTCCTCCCGAAGCCGCTGCCGGGACTCCTCCTCGAGGTACGCGTTCACCATCGCCTCCGGGTCCACCCCGATGTACTGGGAGTAAGCACGGATGAACCCCTTGTTGAACACGCCGCCGGGCAGATGGCGGAAGTCGTTGCGCTCGAGCGCCTCCAGGTAGCGCAGGTTCACCTTCGTCGCTTCGGAGATCTCTCGAAGCGTGATCTGCCGCAGCTCGCGCTCGCGTCTCAGGGTCTCGCCGAAGGAAGACATGAGGGGCCTCGACCGGGCGCTCGTGACCGCCTGAGATCGGAGAGCGCTCGAGTGTAGGAGTTCGCTCGAAGCGTTGTCAATCTTCACCGTCCTCGCTGCCCCGCGCGGGCGCTTCGGCGAGGCGCCGTTCCGCGCCGAAGCGAACGATGCGGGGCACGCGGTGGTCTCCTGCGAGCTTCCGGAGGTCTCGGCGGGGCAATCCCAGGAGAAGGCGGAGCGCGGCGGAAACCGGGGTGCGCGGGTTCCCGGCGATGGCGAGGCGCACGGCGCGCCGCCCGCCCCAGGCGGGGTTCGCTGCGAGCCAGGCGAGAACCTCCCCCGGCGCCTCCTCCCGCGAGGCGATCCCCACGACGTCGCGCTCGGTGAGCGAGCGGTTCTGGAGCAGCGCCCGCAGCACGCTCCCCTCGGTCGCGGACCGGAACGACGGCAGCATCCCCCGGCTCGCGCATCGGGCCAGCGCCGCCCGCTCGCCGAGCGTCAGCTCCTCGATCCGGGCGGCCAGCGCCCCTTCGGCCTGGCGCCTCAGGCCCGGCGGCAGACGCACGTCGGTGGCGATCTCGGCGAGGTCGCGCCAGT
Organism: Acidobacteriota bacterium; assembly: GCA_037446795.1. Taxonomy (GTDB): domain Bacteria; phylum Acidobacteriota; class Polarisedimenticolia; order Polarisedimenticolales; family JBBIHW01; genus JBBIHW01. The sequence continues at coordinate 3,738 of JBBIHW010000269.1, read as the reverse complement.
AGAGCTGCGCCAGCAGCTTGCGGGCGAGGCCGGAGGGTGTGCGCGGGTGGCGCGCGAGCGACTTGCTGATCTCGTGGGAGCGCGCCCATCGGGGATCCTTCGCGACCTTGCGGAGCAGGGTCACGCTGGCGTTGCGGTTGCGGAGGAGCAGGATCATCTCTGGCTCGCCCGCAGCCGGGTTGTCGGCCGCTCCCTCGAGGAACGGTGCGGGCGCCGTCGGCAGCCAGAGGCGAAGCTGCGCGCGGTCCGCGCGCCTTCCAAAGGCGGCGTCGAGGAGGGGGCGAGGTCCCTCGGAGCGCTGGCCCATGGGCGGGATCAATATAGGTCCCGGGGCGCGGCTCTGTCCGGGATGGCCCTCGAGGCTGGCCGGTGTGTTACCGTGGTCGAGCCCGACCGCCGGAGCCGGGATGGAAGCCTTCCAGACGCTCGCCCTGCTGCCGCTGTGGTACGTGGTGTTCCTGCTCTCGCTCACGTGCCACGAGGCCGCGCACGCCTTCGCGGCCTGGAAAGGAGGGGACCACACCGCCTACCTCGGCGGCCAGGTCTCGCTCAATCCCGTGCCCCATGTGCTCCGGGAGCCGATCGGAACTGCGGTCGTACCGCTGCTCACGTTCCTCGGCACCGGCTGGATGATGGGCTGGGCGAGCGCCCCGTACGATCCGGAGTGGGAGCGCCGGTACCCGCGCCGCGCCGGTTCGATGGCGCTCGCCGGCCCGGCGGCGAACCTCGTCCTGGCGGCGGTCGGCTTCGGGGCGCTGCGGCTCGGCATCGAGGCCGGGGTGTGGGAAGGAGCCGCGGGCTCGCTCGCGCTCGATCGCCTCGTGGTCCCGGCCGAGGCAGCGCCGGGCGTGCTCGACGGGCTGGGGAGGCTCCTCTCGATCCTGCTCGTCCTGAACTTGCTCCTGTTCACGTTCAACCTGCTGCCGCTCCCGCCGCTCGACGGCGCGGCGCTGGCCTCCGGGTGGGTGGCGGCCGTCCGGCCGTTCTATTCGGCGCTTCGCTCGACCCCGGCCGCCTCGCTCGCGGGGTTGGTCGTGGCTTGGGTGGCGTTCCCGTACGTGTTCGAGCCGGTCCTCGTCCGCGTCCTGCGCCTGCTCTACGGGCTCTGAGGGCCCGCCACCCCCGCGGAAGCCGCGGTCCCGGACCCTGACACGTCGTCCTCAGCCCGCCACGGCGAGCAGTCGCGGCTCCGTGTACTCCTCGATCGCGTAGCGCGGCCCCTCGCGGCCCACCCCCGATTCCTTCACTCCTCCGTAGGGCATGGGGTCCGCACGCCAGGTGGGCACGTCGTTGACGATCACCGCGCCGACCTCGATCCGCTCGAACGAGCGCAGGGCCGCCGCCAGGTCGCGCGTGAAGATCCCGGCCTGCAGCCCGAAGCGAGAGCGGTCGGCCGCCTCGAGCGCCTCCTCGAGCGCCATGGACCGCTCGACGATGGCCACGGGGCCGAACGCCTCCTCCGCCGAGACCTTCATGTCGGGCCGCGTCCCGGTGAGGAGCACGGGCCACACCAGGCTGCCCTCCCGGCGCCCGCCCGCGAGGAGCGTGGCGCCGCCGTCCGTCGCCTCGGCCACCCACCGCTCGATCCGGTCGGCGTCCTCCGGCCGGATCAGGGGGCCGACCACCGTCGCCTCCTCCATCGGGTCGCCGACGACGAGGGCCCGCGTCCGTGCGAGGAGGGTCTCGAGGAACCCGTCGAACACCTCCTCGTGAACGTAGACCCGCTGGACCGAGATGCAGCTCTGGCCGGCGTAGGCGAAGGCTCCCATCGCGATGCGCGCCGCCGCGCGCTCGAGGTCGGCGCCCCGGTCCACGACACAGGCCGCGTTGCCGCCGAGCTCGAGCAGGACCTTCTTCCGGTACGCCTGCCGGCGCAGGCTCCAGCCCACCGCCGCCGAGCCCGTGAAGGAGACCGCGCGGATGCGGTCGTCCTCGACGAGGGCGGAAGCCTCGCTCCCGGCGACAGGGAGGACCGAGACGGCCTCCGGCGGCACGCCCGCCTCGAGGAGCGCCGCGGCCAGGTCGAGCGCCGACAGCGGCGTCTTGCTCGCCGGTTTGAGGACGAACGAGCAGCCGGCTGCGAGCGCTGGGGCGACCTTGTGGGCCACGAGGTTGAGAGGGAAGTTGAAGGGGGTGATGCACGCGACGGGCCCCACCGGGAAGCGTCGCGCGAGGGCGAACCGGCCCTCCATGCCGGGGCCCGCGTCGAGGGGGAGGAAGGCGCCCTCGATCCGGGTCGCCTCCGCAGCCGACGTGCGGAAGGTGAGCGCGGCGCGCTCGACCTCGGCCCGCGCCTGCGCGATGGGCTTCCCCGCCTCGAGGGCGATGGTCCGGGCGAAGGACTCCTTGCGGGCGAGCAACTGCCGGCCGACCGCATCGAGCCACTCGGCCCGGCGCCAGGCCGGGACGGATCGGATCGCCTCGAACCCGCGCAGCGATGCCGCGAGCCCGTCCTCGAGGTCCGCGGGCCCCGGCCGCTCCACCTCGGCCACGACCTCGCCCCGGTACGGGCTCTCGACAGGAAACCTCCGGCCCGTTCGCCGAGGCTTCCCTCCGACGAAAAACGGACGCGCGTCCATCGGCTCCTCCTCGGCCGGCTTTCCCGCCTCGCAGTCTACCGCCCGAGCCCGCCGCGCGCGGTAGACTGCTCGACCCGTGTCCCGGACTCGTCGTCTCGGCCTGGCGATCGGGCTCGTCGCGCTGACGGCCCTCGCCTACGGGCCGGCCTATCGCGCCGGGTTCATCTGGGACGACGACTCGTACGTCGTGGACAACCCGACGCTGCGGGACCTCGGCGGGCTCCGGCGGATCTGGCTCGACGCGCGCGCCAATCCTCAGTACTACCCGATGGTGTTCACCTCGTTCTGGATCGAGCGGCGGCTGTGGGGGCTCGAGCCGCTCGGCTACCACGCGGTCAACGTGGGCCTGCACGCAGCGTGCGCCGTGCTGTTGTGGCGGCTGCTGTCCGTGCTCGCGATCCCTGGAGCCTGGTTCGGCGGGGCCCTGTTCGCCCTCCACCCGGTCCACGTCGAGTCGGTGGCGTGGATCGCGGAGCGGAAGAACGTGCTCTCGGGCGCGTTCTTCCTCGCCGCAGCGCTCGCCTACGCGCGGGGCGCTCTCGCCCGGCCCGAGCGGGCGAGGCGCGCCGGGCCGGGCTGTCCCGGCGGCGCGAGGGGGTGGGCTCCCGTCTCGTTCGCCCTCTTCGCCTGCGCTCTTCTCTCCAAGACCGTCGCCGCGGTGCTTCCCGCGAGCCTCGCGATCGTTCTTTTCTGGAAGCGAGGCCGGCTCGAGCGGCGGGATGTCGCCTGGCTCGGGGCGATGCTCGTGCTCGGCGGGGCGGCCGCGTCGCGGACGGCATGGCTCGAGGTGCATCAGGTCGGCGCCCAAGGGGAGGCCTTCGACCTGACGCTCGTCGAGCGGTTCCTCGTGGCGGGTCGAGCGTTCTGGTTCTATCTGGGCAAGCTCGTCTGGCCCGTCCCGCTGAGCTTCGTGTACCCGCGATGGGAAGCCCGCACCGAAGCAGCGGAGGCCTGGGCGCTCCTCGTCGGCGCCGTCGCGTTCTTCGCGGGCCTCGGGGCGCTCGTCCCGCGGCTCGGCGGTGGGCCGCTCGCGGCCTTCCTCCACTTCGCCGTCGCCCTCGCGCCGGCATCCGGCCTCTTCAACGTCTATCCCATGCGGTACTCCTTCGTCGCCGATCACTTCCAGTACCTCGCGAGCATCGGCGTGGTCACCGTGGTC
>JBBIHW010000268.1:0-4779 GCA_037446795.1 Acidobacteriota bacterium | reverse complement strand
CCGAGACCCGAGCCGATGCGGGAGCCGAGGTGGGCTCAGCCTCGAGGAGACCCTGTCCGCCTACGAGCGGATGATCCTCTTCTCCTGTCTCGATCTCGACGGGTTGCGCGCGAGCCTCAAGGCTCTGGTGGTGGACCAGGACGAGGCAGTGGACGCGCTCGCGGACGAGCTCGAGCTGTTCGCCTCGGGAACGCGCGACCTGCGAAGGCCTGCGGCCTACTTCCTCGTGGGCCCCACCGGCGTCGGCAAGAACCACCTGATCGAGAGCCTGCGCCGGCTCCTCGAGGGCCGCCTCCGGGTGGAGCTGCCTGAGCTCGTGATCGAGGGGCCGAGCTACACCTATCCGTCCGATGTCCACGAGCTTCGCGGAGCGACCCGGGGATTCATCCGCTCGGAGGAGGAGGGCCTGCTCGCCCTGTTCCACGAACGGGCGGCGAGCGCCCCGCTCAGCTTCATCCTCGTGGACGAGGTCGAGAAGGCCCACCCGCAGCTGAGGACGTTCTTTCTGTCCATCCTCGACCGCGGCACGGTCACCGACAACCGGGGGCGCGTCCTCAGGTTCCCGGGCACGATGGTGTTCTTCACGTCGAACCTCGGCTACAGCGAGGCGCAGCAGCGGGCCGCTCCCATCGGCTACGGCGACGAGGCGGGGCGGGAGCGCGCGGCCGCTGCGGACGTCGGTCGCGACCTGCGCCGCGCGCTGAGCCCGGAGTTCGTCAACCGCCTGCGGGTGCTCCACTTCCGCAGGCTCGGCCGGACGAGCGCCGAAAGAATCCTCGACCTGGAACTCGAAAGGATCGCCCGTCGCTACCGGGAGGTCCACGGCATCGGTCTCGAGCTCGCCCCGGCGGGTCGCGAGGAGATCCTCCGTCGCGGCTTCTCGCCGGCGTGGGGGGCCCGCCGCCTGGCGTCGGTCCTCGAGGCGGTCCTCAACGTCGAGCTCTCGAAGATGATCCGCCGGGACGACCGCCGCCGCCCCGGCGAGCGGGAGGAGGCGCTGGAGCGCCTGCGGGAGCTGCGCTCGTCCGCCGCCGGTCCCCGCGCGCTGGATCTGCGGCGGCGGGCGCTCGAGCTGCTCCGGGCCCGGCTGGACTACGATACCGTGCGGGTCGATTTCGCCGGAGAGCGGTTCGTGTACGAGGCGGTTCGCCGCGGAGATCGGACGTGACGGGAAGCTGCCTCGCCGAGGTCGTCCAGGACCTCCTCGTCCGGACCTACGGGATCCGGGTCGGGCTCCCGGATCTCGGCCGGTTCATCGTGGGCGACGAGGGGTACAGGCGGCTGTACGGCGCCGGCGTGGACCTGTCGGCGGGGTCGGCGCTCGGAGGGGCCGACGGCGCCCGTACGCTGGTGCGGGAGACCCCGGAAGGGGTGCGCCTGAGCGTTTACCTGCCCGACTCGCTGGTGCGCTGCCTGGAGCAGCACCCGCCGCAGCGCGGGCTCCACGACTCCAACGTGGACGCTTTCGCCACGCTCGTCGAGGAGCTCGACCACCTGCTGTGCATCGCCGAGCGGGCGGTCGAAGGGCGCCCCGTGAGCCTGCTCGAGCTCGAGCTGCACGCCAACGTGAGCAAGCACCTGGTACTGGCGCGGTTCCTGGCCGGCCGCGGACGCCCGCTCACCGGGGGCCAGCGGGCGTGGCTGCGGTGGCATCTGTTCGAGAAGGAAGCCTGCTGCGACCCCGCCCCGGAGGTCCGGAGCCGCTACCAGGAGGCGACCCGGTGGGCCGTGCGTTTCCTCGCCGCTCTGAAGCCGCTGAGGCCGGCGGAGCGGGTCGCCGCCCTTCGCCGCTTCCACCGGGCCTCCGCCGCGGGAAAGCTCGAGCTGATCCGCTCGATGGCCGCTTGAGGGAGGTCCCGTCAGGAGGACGGCCGGGAGGCTCGCGAACGTCCCCGGCTCTGGATCTCGCGCTGGGCCCGCTCGCCGGCCTCCGCGAGGCGCTCGGCCTCCTCGAACACGGCGAGCGCCTTGCGCACCTGGGGGTCGCCCTCGGCGAGGGCGCGGCTTTCCGCCTCCTGTCCCCACTTGATCCGGGCCAGCTGAGCTCTGAGCTGTCGCCCGAGGATCTCCCGGCTCGCCTCGAAGGCGCTTTCCTCGTAGGCGAACCCGCGCGCGTCGAGATGCTTGCGGAACTCCTCGAGCAACCCGGGAAGGTCGGCCAGATCGGGCTTGAGGTCGGGGTGCGAGCCGGCATACCGCACGGCGAAGTCGAAGAAGACGTTCTCCCGCCTCAGCCTCGATGCGAGGACCGTCGCGCGCTGCGCGCGCACGACGTAGTCCGGCGTGATCCCTCCTCCGCCGTAGACGAGCCGTCCGGAATCCGTGCGGTGGACGGTACGGGGCCGCGGCTCCTCCGGCTCCCCGGGCTCCTGCCCTTCCCCCTCCTCCTCCTCCTCCCCTTCGAGGAAGTAGTCATCCAGGTCCGAGAAGTCGCGCTGGATCAGGCGTCCGGAGGGCGTGTAGTACTTGGCGGTCGTCAGCGCGAGGGCGCCCCCGTCCCGCAGCGGGATCACGCGCTGGACGAGCCCCTTTCCGAACGTCGTCTCGCCGACGACCAGCCCGCGGTCGTGGTCCTGGATCGCCCCGGCGACGATCTCGCTCGCCGAGGCGGAGTGGTGGTCCACGAGGACGACCAGCGGCACCTCGACCCGCTTCACGTCGTTGGAGGCGACGTACCTCTGGTCGGAGCCGGGCACCCGCCCCTTCGTGTACACGATGAGCGCATCGGGCGGGAGGAATCGCTCGGCCACGGCCACGGCTTGCTCGAGGAGGCCCCCGGGATTGCTCCGGAGGTCCAGAACGAGCCGCTCCATCCCCTGCTGATCGAGCCGCTCGAGCGCGTCGTCGAGCTCCTGGGCCGTCGTGCCCGTGAAGTTCTTGATCCGGATGAAGCCCACGCCCGGCGAGAGCATGTAGGCCACCGGGATGCTGTCCGTCGGGACACGATCGCGGACGATGGTGACGTCGAAGGCCCGGTCCTCGCCGGGTCGCTGGATCGTGATCGTCACCTTCGTGCCCCGCTCCCCCCGCAGCCGGCGCACGGCCTCCTGGATCGTCATGTGGATCGTCTCTTCCCCCTCGATCCTCATGATGATGTCGCCCGGCTGCAGGCCCGCGCGCGCCGCGGGGGTGCCGTCAATGGGGGCGATGACGGTCAGCGGGTTGTCCGGGCCCCGCTTGTGGATCTCGATGCCGAGCCCCGAGAACTCCCCGCGCTGCTCGTCCCTCATCTCGGCGTACGCGTTGCGGTCCAGATAGTTGCTGTGCGGGTCGAGCTCGCGCAGCATGCCCTGCACCGCGTTGGCGATCAGATCGTCGGGATCGAGCTTGCCGACGTAGTTGTCCTCGACGAGCGCCAGCACGCGCCCGAACGTGCGCAGCTGCGACGGCGCCCAGTCGGCCTCGGCGAGGATGCGCGGACCCAGCAAGCCGCCTGCGACCGCCCCTGCGGCGACGAGCGCCAGGGCTGCCCAGGGGGTCGTCGCGGACCGGCGCATCATGAGCGGCTCCTCGAGGTCGCGGAAGCGGCCGGATTATAGGGCTCGGCCGACGGGCCGGGCAACCGCCGCCCGCTGTGTCAGACTAGGAACGCCGGAGCCGGAGGCCGGCCGCCCATGTTCGGTTCGCTCGGTGGGCCGGAGCTTCTCTTCCTGTTCGTCCTGGCCCTTCTTCTGTTCGGCCCGAGGAAGCTCCCCGAACTCGGGCGCTTGCTCGGAAGGGCGATCTCCGAGTTCCGGCGGGCGACCTACGAGTTCCGCACGAACCTCGAGCGAGAGGTGGAGCTCGAGGAGCTGAAGCAGGCCCGCGAGGCCCTCGAAGAGGGCGGGCGGACCCTCTCGGGTGCGGTGCGGCAAGCGACGCTCGGGGCGCCGGTCGAGCGCGCCGCCCGGGAGGCGCGCGGCGCCTCGCCCGCGGCGCCCGGCGAGGCCCCCCCGGAGGGCTCCGATGGCGGAGCGGAACCGCGACCCTGAGCGCAGCATGACGTTCCTCGAGCACCTCGACGAGCTCCGGTCGAGGCTGCTCCGCTGCGCCGTGGCGTTCGCCGTCGCGTTCCTGTCGTGCTGGGCGCTCAGCGGCAGGATTCTCGCCTTCCTGCTCGAGCCGATCCGCCGCGACCTCTTCCGGGGCGGGGAGATCGTGTTCATCCACCTCACCGAGCCCTTCGTCGTCCACATGAAGGCCGCCGCCCTCGGCGCGATCTTCGTCGCCTCCCCGTACCTGCTCCACCAGGCGTGGGCCTTCGTGGCGCCGGGCCTCTACCGCAGCGAGAGGCGTCTCGGCGTCGCATTCCTCGCCTCCGGGACGGCGCTGTTCGTCGCCGGCGGCGCCTTCGCGTATGCGGTCGCGGTTCCCGTGGCGGCACGGTGGCTCCTGTCTCTGGGAACGGACTTCAAGGCGCAGCTCACCCTCCATTCGGTCTTCCACTTCGAGTGCGTGGTCCTGGTCGGCATGGGGGTCGTCTTCGAGCTGCCCGTCGCGATCCTGCTCCTGTCTCGGGTCGGGGTCGTGACCCCCGGCTTCCTCATGCGGCATTTCCGGTTCGCGGTGATCCTGATCGCGGCGGCGGCGGCCCTGCTCACGCCCACCGGGGACGTGATCACCATGACCGTGCTCGGGGCGCCCATGGTGCTGCTCTACCTGCTCGGCGTGGGGATCTCGTGGCTGTTCGGCCGCCGCGAGCGCGTGGTGGAGCGGGCGGCGTGATCCCGCCGTTCGAACCGCCCTCCGGGTTCTGTGTGGAAGCGCTCGAGGGGGCGGTCCTCTACCTGGCGGGCAGCT
>JBBIHW010000267.1:0-4793 GCA_037446795.1 Acidobacteriota bacterium | reverse complement strand
CAGCTTCTTGCTCGCCCGTACGGCCAGCGGCTCGTCGCCCTGAAGACGGACCGGGCGCCAGGTCACCTCCGCAGCCGCGTCCGGCTGCCCCGTCTGCGCATTGACCTGGACTGGCAACAGCAGCCATTGGTACGCCTCAGGCAGCCGTGCGGCCACTGTGCGGTCGGCACCGTCGCGTTGTTGCTGAGCCAACCGTACCTGCTGCGGGTCCAGATTCAGGGCATCCTTGTCGTCTAATACAGAAGTCCACGCGAGGTACCTGCGCACCGCCTCTTCCAGGTCCTGGAGTCGCGTGGCGTCCGCCGCGAGAAACACGAGTGCATTGCGGTAGAGCCGGGGCGAGTTCCCGCGCGAGTCGAGAATGCGGCGGGCCTCTTCGAGCGCCGGGCTCGCCGCGTCGCGGGTGTGAGGTGCAGCCGCGCCCAACACCACGAGCCGAGCATCAGGCTCGTCGGGCACATCGGCGCTCGACTGTGGCAGGGGATGCACGCGGCTGAAGTCTCCGCTCCGGCGCGCGTCTTCGCGCACTCGCTTCTCGATCTCGCCAGACACCTTGTCCGGCTCTCGCTTGAACTGCTCGGCACGCTGATCGGCCAGCGAGTTGACGGTGGGCTGGGTCGAGTACCAGTAACGCGTCCCGTCCTGATAGAGATAGGTGGCCGTCCCGGCCAAACGCCGTAGCGCGTCGCCAAAGATCGCCGCAGACTCGCCCGGCATGACGCAGCCGAGCTTGATCCTCCGGTCTTCGAGTCCCCGGTGGGCCGCGCCAGTGGTGGGCGCGGAACCGAGATAAATGGTGCGGGCCCCTCGGCGGCACGCCGCAAGGCGTCCGAGGTTCGGGACCTCCGCATCGAGACGCACGGGCAGAGACGACCCCCCGTCCACATCCCTCTCGATCACCGGGACCCAGTTCTCGGAGAGGTAGCGCGTGAGCTCGAACTGCACGCGGGGGTCGTCAATGGGGATGGTCGAAGGCAGGATGAGGGGGTTCCGGTCTCCCCGCTCCCAGAGGCTGTGAATCACGGCAGCCATGAGCCGAAGCACGCCGCGCGTGCGCTGGAACCGAAGCAGGGTGGACCAGTCGGCGTACAGCCGATCGAAGATCTCGGGATGAATGGGGTACGCCGCCTTGAGGCGGGCTTCGTAGGTCGCCTCGCGGCACTCCGGAGGAAACTCTTCCCGCTGCGTGCGGTATAGATCGGCGAACGCGCGAGCTACGACGTCGCGTGCCTTGAACTGCTCATCGTTGGTAAAGGGCTCGAACAGTCGTCGCCGGACGATCTCGAAGCTTTCCTCGGCGGCCGCGGGACGCCAGGAGGACTCTATGCGGCCGATGACGTTGCGCAGCCGCTCGAGCGCCTCGCGGCCCCGCAAGCCGCCCACCTCGACATCGTCCGCCTGCGCATGCGGCGAGCCGGGTCCCCCCGAGGCGGGGAGGCTGATGACCACGAGGCACGACCGCGCGGCTCGCGCCGACTCGCTCAGCGCCTGGGCAAAGGTGAACTGGGTTTCGAAGCTCCCCCCCGGCAGGTCCGCCGCGTCATGGAGCTGGCGGGCGTAGGCTACCCACTCGTCAATCAGGATCAGGCACGGACCGTAGTCGTTGAACAGCTCGCGCAGCCGGTCGCCGGGATTGGTCGCCCGCTCGTCGTCGGCGGCGATTCGCCCGTACGCCCGCTTCGCTTCCGCCACGCCGCCCGCTGCATGGCCGAGCTGCCAGGCCAGCTCGCCCCACAAGGTCCGCACCACGCTGCCGTCGGGCTTGGTGATCGGATTGCCAGGGGAAAGCCGGTTGCCCACCAGCACGACTCTCCGGGTCGAGGGCAGGGTCATCACCCCCGCCTCGGCGAGCAGGGCTTCGACGCCCGGCAGCTCGGCTGGACCGCGACCGGAGAACAGATGGTACAGCGCGAGCATCGAGTGCGTCTTGCCACCGCCGAAGTTGGTCTGGAGCTGGACCACGGGGTCGCCCCCGGCGCCCGAGAGGCGCTGCATCGCGCCCACGAGCAGCCGCCTGAGGCTCTCGGTGAGGTAGGTGCGCCGGAAGAACTCGACCGGGTCCCGGTACTCATCTGCCCCCTCGCCCAGGTACACCTGCCAGAGGTCAGCGGCGAACTCGGCCTGCTGGTAGCGGCCGGTGGCGACGTCGGGGTGAGGGGTCGCGACCTCGCGCCAGGGTTTGAGCGCCGCGGTGGCGGCGCTTTCGATGAGTGAGCCGCCCGCCTTCCGCTTCTCGCTCCGGACCTGCTCGTCGTACACGAGGCGCCGGAGCTCGCGCTTCATCTTGTCCACCTCGTCGGCCTGCGATGCCGAGACCGCAGCGAGGAGACGCGCGATCGAGTCGAGTGCACGGTCGGCGTCGTCGCTCGAGAATGGCTCCTGGTGGGCCCACTTGTTGCGCCAATCGCGGAGTTCTTGTACCAGCGACCGCTCCGCACGCCCCAGCGTCTTGCCGAAGACGTCGTTCCACGCTTCCCACATGAGCTTGAGCAGGGCCGCCACGTCCCAGTCGGCGATGGGCTTCTTCGCGACGGTCCGGTCGTCGCCCATATATCGCCGAGCCGCCTCCGCGGCGTTGGCTCCGTGGACGCTCTGGAACTCGCGCGCGACGAACGGGGCCAGACCGGCGCGCAGCAGCTCCAGCGCCTTTCCCACGCGTTCATGATTGGTGATGGCCATGTCTCACTCCGGCGCGGAGGCGCCGCCCTCCGCAAGCATCCACTCGTAAGCCGGACAGCAAGTCACATCGTCCGGCGGGTTTGCAGGCAGCCGGTCTCTCGTGAGCGTAAGGAGCCAGCGCCGCGCACCTTCGCGGTGCCGCCCGGTCTCCTGAAGCGCGGCGATCTCGCGCGCTGCCGTCCCCGGGTCGCTGAACAGGCTTCCCGCGCTGGCCAACAGATGCCACACCAGCCAGCGGAGGCCCGCGATGTTCGTCACCCCGTGACGCTCGACCACGTCGCGCAGGATGGCCAGGTCCACATAGTCGCGCAGCGACTGCCGGCGCGATGGGGCGTCGAGTCTTTGGTTCGGGAAAGCCGCCCACCTCGAGCCATTGAAGGCGCGTTCCAGGCGGCTCCGATCCGCTCCGGTGAGCAAAGCGGGGGCAGCCGGCACGGCCTGGCCCCGGTGGCTCAGAGCCTCGGCAAAACTGAAGGGGTAGAGTACCACCGACCACGCGCGCCCCCGGGGGGCAGTACCGATCTCCCGGGAGAGCAGGGCACCGCGCGGGCCTCGGCCAACGCGTCGCGAACCGAGCCGGTGGACTGGGGCACTGAATTTCTCCTTCTGCGAAGGAGAGCTTATGGTCCATTTCTCCTTCCGACAAGGAGAACCGGGTCGCGGAGTCATCCCTCTCCCAGGGAGAGCCGCTCCTGCTGGCCCTCTTTCGCCAGCCGAGCCACCTCCGGCCAGCCCAGCACCAGGGCGTTGTAGCCCTGTGCATCTTGCGATCGGTTCGCCTTCTCGGCGAGCGCGAACAGGCGATAGGCCAGTTCCCGGGCGAGTTCCGCCCGCGAGCCCAGCTTGCGCACCAGTTCGGCGGTTGCCTGATCTCCTCGCTTCTCGTGCCAGTAAACCCGGATCAGGTGATGAGTCGCTTCCCAGGCGGTGAAGCGGCCGTCCTTGTTCGGATCCCAGTCGTCCGGCAGCTCGCCGGGAGCGAGGAGCCGCACCTTGCCGCCCCGCGACCGCACGATGCCGGCTTCGACGAGCCCGTTGACGGACGTCACCTTGGCTTTGCTCAGCAGCTCCGCGTTCCCGTAATCGCCCTCCTCGAAGCCGTGTTGCTCGTACCAGGCAACCGCCCAGCGCGTGTCATTGTCGAACTCGTCCTCTTGCGCCGAGAGCACTTCGGTGAGCGTCTGATTGATGAGCGCCAGCGCCGTGCGCACGCTCATCGGCTTCCCGCTCGCCTCGAGGATGCGGCCGTATTTCGAGTAGATCGCCATTCCCGGGCCGATCGCCGCCTGGGCGAAGTCCACCGGCGCGATGTTGCCTTGCTGGAGGCGCTTCAGGGCGACTGGCAGTTCGCGCTTCAGTTCCGCGACGAACCCCCGGCGGTCGGTCTGGGGGGCGTTCTCCGGCCGCGGCCGGCAGGCGAGAACGATGTACGACGCAAGCGCGTTGGTGCCCATCGAGATCATCCGCCACTTCTGCGACGCCCGTACCGGCCAGGTGGCAGTGATCTGGAAGCCCGTGCCGATCAGCGCTTCGAGCATCGTCTCCCAGCCAGTCGTGCGGTCCACCCGGTTACCGTTTCCGCCGTTCGCCTCTTCCTCCTCGTCGGCGCCGCTCTCCTCGTCATCCTGCTTGAAGGCGTAGTAAACGGTGAGTGGAAAGTCCGGGTGCATCTTTTCGCGGAGTTGTCTGAACGCGCGTCGGAAGCCCTGCTCGAAGTGTTCCTTGGCGGCCTGTTTGTCGCCGCCGAAGCGCTCTGGCGCAGCCACCAGCTCGGGCTCCTTGGGAACGAGGATCGTGCCGAAGAGGTCCGGATAGAGATCGCCGACCGTACGCCTGAGCCACACGTAGAAGAAATCCGAGAGCGCCGCGTAGCCGATGTTGTCGTAGTAGGGCGGGTCGGTGGAGACAAGGACGTTCTTGAGACTGTCCCAGGCGCTCGCGGCATCAATGGGGCGGGCGCGGCTGGCTTGGGCGCTCCTGATGGTCTCAGCACACTCGGCAACGTAGTCGCTGCATCTCGCCCACGCGCCCACGGAACCACCGAGTGAATTAGCCTCAGCGAAATCCCACACCATCGGAATCGCCTGGCGACCAAAAAGGTTCATGACTTTCTG
>JBBIHW010000266.1:0-4798 GCA_037446795.1 Acidobacteriota bacterium | reverse complement strand
GGCGGCGAAGCGGGGCGGGCCCGGCGGCAGGGACCGGGCGGCCGCGGCGGTGCAGGCGCTCGTGGACTACATCGCCGATCGGTTCGACCGGTCGGCCGCCGGACTGACCTACGAGCAGATGGACGAGCTGCTCGCCTCCCGGGGCGTCGGCGAGGAGTCGCGGCGAAGGCTGCGCGCCTGCCTCGAGCGGTGCGACCTCGTCCGGTTCGCGCCGCAGGGCGCGGTGGACGTCGAGCACGCGTCGGCGCTCGCGCAGGAGGCGGCGGCGATCGTGGAGGCGCTCGAGAGGGAGTTGTGAGGGAAGCGGGCGTGCGCCTGGTCCGCGCAGGCCTCGCGGCGGCGCTGCTCCTGGCGGCGGCGCCGGATCGGGGACGGGCCGCGACCCCGGAGGAGATCTTCGACCGCGGCAACGAGGCCTACGAGCAGGGCCGCTTCGAGGAGGCCGCCGAGGCCTATCGGACGGTGCTTCGATACGGCATCGCCGATGCCCGGGTCGAGTACAACCTGGCGAACGCCGTCTTCAAGCTCGGCCGACTGGGGGAGGCGATCCTCCACTACGAGCGGGCGCGCCGCCTGGCCCCGGCCGATCCCGACATCGAAGCGAACCTGGCGCTGGCGGCCTCGAGGTGCCTCGACAAGGTCGAGCCAGCGGACACCGCCGCCGTCGCGCGGTGGCTGCGGACGGTGCAGGACCGGCTGGGGGAGGACGCCCACGCGCTGGCGTTGCTGGCGCTCGTGTGGACCGCCTGCGGGGTCGCCGCCGCCGGCCTCTCGCGGCCGGGGTCGTTCACGGCCGCCAAGGGCTGGGCCCTCGCCGCCGTGGCCGGGCTTCTCGTGGCCGTCGGTGTCTCCTGGTGGTTCACGCGCTCGCGCGCCGAGGGGGCGAACCGAGCCGTGGTCCTCGCCAAGGTCGCGCAGGTCCTCGCGGGACCCGGCGGCAACAACGCCACCCTGTTCACCGTGCACGAGGGCCTGCGGGTGGACATCCGATCGGAGCGACCCGGCTGGGTCCAGGTCAGCCTCCCGAACGGCCTGAGCGGCTGGTTGCCCCGCGATGCCCTGGAACGCATCTGACGGCGCCCCGCTCGGCGTGTACGTGCACGTGCCGTTCTGCTCGGTGCGTTGCACCTACTGCGACTTCCCCACCGTGGCCGGGCGGGACGGGCTCGTCGGAGCCTACCTGGACGCGCTCGTCGAGGAGATCGAGCGGGGCCAGAGCGGGCTGCCTCCCGAGGCGGACACGGTCTACCTCGGCGGGGGCACGCCGTCGAGGCTCGAGCCCGAGCAGGTGGACCGGCTGCTGGCCGCCCTGCGGGCGCGCTTCGAGCTGCGTCCCGGCAGCGAGATCACCGTCGAGGGGAACCCCGAAAGCCTCACCGCCGAGCGCCTCGCGGGCTACGGCGCGGCAGGCGTGACGCGCATCAGCGTCGGGGTGCAGTCGCTCGACGACCGGGTGCTGGCCGCGGCAGGCCGGCCGCACGACGCCCGCGAGGGGCTGGCCGCCGTCGCCCGGGCGCGTGCGGTCGGCTTCGAGGCGGTGAACGTGGACCTGATCGCGGGGCTCCCGGGAGAATCCCTCGACGGCTGGGAGCGGACGCTCCGGCGCGTGGCCGCGCTCGGCCCGGACCACGTCTCCGTCTATCTCCTGGAAACCGACAAGGACACCCCGCTCGCTCGCGCCGTGCGGGCGGGCCGGGTGAAACCGCCCGACGAGGACGCGCTCGCTCGCGCCTACGAGACCACCGTTGCCGTTCTCGAGGAGGAGGGGCTGCGCGCGTACGAAATCTCGAACTTCTGCCGGCCGGGCGCGCGCTGTCGCCACAACCTCAAGTACTGGACGGACGATCCGTACGCGGGATTCGGCCTCGGCGCGTGCGGTTACGTGCGGGGCGAGCGGCGCGCGAACCGCCGCGACCTCGACGGGTATCTCGAGGCGGTCCGTCGCGGAGAGGACCCGGTGGAGTGGGTCGAGCCCTACGAGGCGAGCCGGAGGCTGGCCGAGGCGCTGTTTCTCGGCCTGCGCCTGGTCGAAGGCGTGGACTTCGGCGCGCTCGCGCGGCGGTACGGGATCCACCCGCTGGACCGGTACCCGGGGGTCTGGGAGCGGGCGGAGCGGGACGGCCTCCTCGCCCGCGAGGGCGATCGCGTGCGGCTGACCGCCTTCGGCCGGCTCCGCTCGAACGAGCTGTGCCGCGAGCTGGTGTGAGTCCGAGGCCTCCTGCTCGCGTGCACTATAATGCGCCGCCGATCGGGACCCGATCCCGCTCGCCATTCCGGGGCCCGCGCGACCCCAAGGGAGACGGTTCGTGGACTTCGGCTTCACCGAGGAGCAGGAGCTTCTCCGGAGTACGGTCCGGCAGTTCGCGGAGACGGAGATCGCCCCGTACGTCCGGCAGTGGGACGAGGCCCAGGTGTTCCCGCGGGAGGTCGTCCGCAAGGCCGGAGCACTCGGCTTCTACGGCGTCATCTTCCCGGAGGAGTACGGCGGGGCGGGCCTCGGCTACGTGGAGTACGTCATCGTCGTCGAGGAGCTGAGCCGCGTGGACGGCTCGGTGGGCATCTCTGCAGCGGCACACAACTCGCTCTGCACCAACCACATCTACCAGTTCGGCACCGAGGAGCAGCGGCGGCGCTACCTGCCCAAGCTCGCCACCGGAGAGTGGATCGGCGCGTGGAGCCTCACCGAGCCCACGGCAGGCTCCGACGCCGGGGGGACGCGGTCCACGGCGCGCCGCGTGGAGGGCGGATGGGTCCTGAACGGATCGAAGACGTTCACGACCCACGGCTCGGTGGGCGATGTCTGCGTGGTGTTCGCCGTGACCGATCCGTCCCGCGGCAAGCACGGGATCTCCGCGTTCGTCATCGAGAAGGGGACCGCGGGCTTCCGGGCCGGAAAGAAGGAGGACAAGCTCGGCCTGCGGGCGTCGGACACCTCCGAGGTGATCATGGAGGACTGCTTCGTTCCGGACTCGCAGCTGCTGGGGGAGCCGGGGCGCGGGTTCGTTGACGCGATGGTGATCCTCGACGGCGGGCGCATCTCCATCGCGGCGCTCGCCCTGGGCATGGCTCGCGGCGCCTACGAGGCGGCGGTCCGCTATGCGCGCGAGCGGCGGCAGTTCGGCCAGCCCATCGCCGACTTCCAGGCGGTGCAGTTCATGCTCGCCGACATGGCCACGCGGCTCGACGCGGCGGCCCTGCTCACCTACCGGGCCGCCTGGCTCAAGGACCAGGGCGCGAGGACGACGCGGGAGTCGTCCATGGCCAAGCTCTACGCCTCGGAGGTCGGGGTCTGGGCGTGCGACCGCGCCCTGCAGATCTTCGGCGGCTACGGCTACACGAAGGACTTCCCGGTGGAGAAGTACTACCGCGACGTGAAGCTCTGCACGATCGGCGAGGGGACGAGCGAGATCCAGCGCCTCGTGATCGCCCGAGACATCCTCCGCCAGACGTAGCCGGGCCGCCCGGAGGGGCCGCCGTGGAGCTGGTCGAACGGCTGCTGGATGGGGACGTCCGCGCCCTGGCGCGCGCGATCCGGCTGGTGGAGGAACGCGGCGGAGGGGCGGAGGACGCACTGCGGGAGTGCTTCCCCCGCGCCGGACGCGCCACGGTCTTCGGCGTCACCGGCCCTCCCGGGGCGGGCAAGTCCACGCTCGTGGACGGCCTCATCCGCGCCTACCGCCGCGGGGGCTCGCGCGTCGGGGTCGTGGCCGTGGACCCGTCGAGCGCCTTCTCGGGAGGGGCGATCCTCGCGGACCGGGTCCGCATGCAGGACCACGCGACGGATCCCGGAGTGTTCATCCGCTCGATGGCGAGCCGCGGCCGCCTCGGAGGCCTCGCCCCGGCCGCGAGCGACGCCGTGGACCTGCTCGACGCGGCAGGCTACGACCCGGTGCTCGTGGAAACCGTGGGCGTCGGCCAGGACGAGATTGACGTCGCCCGCGCCGCGGACGTGGTCGCGGTCGTCCTGGTGCCGGGAATGGGGGACGACATCCAGGCGATCAAGGCGGGGATCCTGGAGATCGCCGACGTGTTCGTGATCAACAAGGCGGATCGGCCCGGTGCCGACCGGGTCGCCGCGGACCTCGAGACCATGCTGTCGCTGGCGGAGGGCGACGGCCGGCCCGAGATCGTCCGCACGGTCGCGACCCGCGACGAGGGGATCGCGGAGCTCGTCTCGGGCGTGGAGCGGTTCCTCCAAGGCAGGGGCGAGGCGCGCAAGCAGGAACGCCGCCGAGCCCGCGCCGAGGCGAGGCTTCGCGCGATCCTCTCGGAGCGTCTGCTCGGGGACGTCCTCGAGCGGTCGGTTCCGGCGGGGGCTCTGTCGGAGATGATCGAGGAGATCGCCGCG
The DNA here is from genome assembly GCA_037446795.1 of Acidobacteriota bacterium. GTDB lineage: Bacteria > Acidobacteriota > Polarisedimenticolia > Polarisedimenticolales > JBBIHW01 > JBBIHW01. Next base: position 450 of record JBBIHW010000266.1, on the reverse strand, counting down.
AGGCGGCTCGACCCGTACACCGCCGCTGGGCGCGTGCTGGCACGGATGGGGGTGAGATGAAGCTTCGCGTCCAGCACGTCGCGATCGCGGTGCGGGATGTCGCGGAGGCGCTGCGGTTCTGGAGCGGGGCGCTCGGGCTCGCGCCGGGGGGGATCGAGGAGGTGGCGAGCGAAGGCGTGCGCGTCGCGCTGCTGCAGGCCGGCGGGTGCCGGATCGAGCTGCTCGAGCCGCTCGGGCCCGACTCCCCGGTCGCCCGGTATCTCGAAAGGAGGGGCGGAGGGATCCATCACGTCGCGCTCGAGGTGGAGGACCTCGAGCAGGCGCTGGGAAAGCTGCGGGCAGCCGGGGTCCGGCTCGCGGGAGCCGCGCCCCGGGAGGGAGCCGGAGGCAGGCGCATCGCGTTCCTCCACCCTCGCTCGACCGGGGGCGTCCTGGTCGAGCTGGTCGAGG
>JBBIHW010000265.1:0-4820 GCA_037446795.1 Acidobacteriota bacterium | reverse complement strand
GGAGAGCGGGCCGGGGTGGGGGAGGGGACCGTGGCCTACTACCTGGCCCGAGCGCTCGAGGCGAAGGGCGACGAGAAGACAGCTCGGGAACTCTTCGAGCGGGCCGCCCGCTCGCCCTCGACGGCGTTCGCGGACTGGGGCCCCGACATCGCCCCCGCGGCCGCCGACCACGTGCGCGACCTCGGCCTGCCGTGACCGGTCACTGCTCGCTGATGCCGGGGCTGCCCGCGAGCGCCACGTAGCGCAGTGCGTCCTGCGTCCGTGCGATCCGCGCGCTCGTGCGCTGCTCGAGTCCCGCGATCTCTGTGAGCACGTCGCGGATGTCCGCCTCGCTCTGCCGCCGCAGCCGGCGCTCGAGCTCGGCGAGCCTGCGGTCGAGCTCCTGCGCCGTGACGACGGGCTCCGCCGTCGCGTCGCGCACCTGCCGTGCGGGCGGCACGGACTCGCCTGGCTCGCCTTGCCGGGCGACCGGAACGGGGGCGCTCGCTTCGGTTCCCCCGTCAAGCGCCGCCGGGAGTCGGTGCGAGGCGCGCCCGGCGAGGAACGCCGCAGTGGACGCCAGGACGGCGGCGCCGGCCAGGGCCGCGGCCACGGGCCACAGGGCGGGCCTGCGCGGGCGCAGAACCAGGACTCGCGGCGCTGCCGAGGGTTCGGGACGTGCCTCGCGCAGGATCGCGCGCACCCGGTCGAGCCGCTCGATCTGCTCGCGGCAGGCCTCGCAGCCGTCGAGATGACGCTTCAGCGCCTCCTCCTCCCCCGGCGAGTTCTCCCGGTAGAGCCAGCCCGCCAGCACGGGCTCGAGGTCACGGCATCTCATGGTGGTCTCCTCCCCCTCGCCGGTGCCCGTTCGAAGCGGGCTCCCGCAACCCCTGGCGCTCCAGGGCTTCGCGCAGCCTGGCGAGGCCCTGGTAGAGCCTGGACTTCACGGTGCTCTCCGGGCAGCCGGTCAGCTCGGCGATCTCCCTGAACTTGAGTCCCTCGTACTCCTTGAGGATCAGAACCTCGCGCTGCTCCGCCGGCAGCGAGGCGAGCGCCCGGCGCACGAGGTCTCGCATCTCCTCCCGCTCGAGCGCGGCTGCGGGTGTCGCGGCCTCGTCCGCGGGGACGGTGCGCTCGAGCGTTCCCGCGCCGGCCTCCTCCACGACGAGCAGACCCCAGCGGCGCCGCCTCCGCAGCCGGTCGCGGCAGAGGTTGAGCGCGATCTGGTACATCCAGGTCGAGAAGCGCGCCCCGGGCTCGAAGCGGTCGGCGCGGCTGAGAACGCGGAGGAACGTCTCCTGGCAGACATCGCGGGCCTCCTCGCTCCGCTCGAGCATGCGATACGCGAACCGGTAGAGCGGCTCCTGCCAGCGGGCGACGAGGACGCCGAGGGAGTCCGTGTCGCCGGCTCGGAGGGACTGAAGCAGGTCCTCGTCTCTCGGAGATCCCAACGCCGGCTCCGCCGGCCGGTCCGGCCGCTCCCGATCCGCCTGTTGAATTGAAACGTCCAGCTTGCCACGAAGGACGGGGCCTGCCATCGGCCCGCCGAGCCCGCTGCGGCGTGACACCCGGCGTCAGTCCGCAACTGCCGAACTGACTGCGAGCGTCACCTCGCACTCGCGGCTCGGTTCCGCTCGCGCGTCTCCGACCGCCCTCCTCCTCGGAGGCGCTTCGGCGCGGTTGCTGGCCGTGGCGTCTCGAGACGCTGCCGAGGCACGGTCCTTCGGAGCGCATATATGGAGAGTGGCCCATGGCTTGCCTCGGTTCTGGCGTTGCATAGAGAGCGGGGGCGCCGGGGGCCGCGCTGCGGGACGACCGGGCCGGGGCCGGTGCATCCACGCCCGCAACCCTCGAGGGTGGAATCGTGGGGCAGACTCTCGCCCGCGGCCCGACGGTTGCCGAGCTGCCTGAAGGACCCTCCGACCTCGAATCGCTCGCGACCCGTTACGAAGCCGAAATCGCGAGCCTCTCCCGGGAGATCCTGGATCGCTACGAGGAGATCACCCTCGTCTACCGGCTCACCGAGCGCCTCGCGGACGTTCTCGGCGAGGACGGGATCGCGGCGACCGTCCTGTCGGACGCGGCCCGCGTGCTCGGCTCGCGCGAGGCGGAGCTGTGGCTGCGGAGCGCCGACGGGAGCATCCGGCTTGCGGCGCGGGTGCCGCCGCATCCAGAAGCGGGCGGGCACGAGTTGCCCCGGGAGGCCCGGGCCGCTCTCATGGAGGGCAAGCCGGTCGTGCGCGAGGCGTCGGCTGGCCGCGAGGCTCTCGCCGTGATCCCCCTTCCCGGGGGAGGAAGCCCTCTCGGCGCCTTCGTCCTTCGGGGCCGCTCGGCGGGCCGCTCCTACAGGACCGGCGAGCTGAAGCTGGTCGGAGCACTGGCCTCGCTCGCCTCGGCCTTCATCCGCAACGACCGCCTCGCCGAGCAGGCGAGGCAGGCCGAGCTGAGGCGCCGCGAGCTCGAGATCGCGCGGCAGGTCCACCGCCGCCTCCTGCCCCGCAGCGAGCCTTCGTGGCCGGGTCTCGATGTCGCCGGAGGGTTCCGCGCGGCGGAGGCGGTCGGGGGCGACTACTACGGGTACTTCCCGAGAGGGGCGTCGAGCCTCGGCGTGGCCGTCGCCGACGTGTCGGGCCACGGTGTCGGTGCGGCCCTCTACATGGCGGCGGTCAAGGGGTTCGTGCAGGCCGAGGCAGGCCGCACGGACCCTCCCGCCGCGATCCTCGACCGCCTGAACCGGGCGCTTCTGTCGGAGTTCAACGACACGGACGTGTTCGCCACGCTCGTCTTCCTCTGCTTCGAGGGCGCCGGGCGGCGGCTGAGATGCTCCAACGGGGGGCACAACCCGCCTCTTCTGCTCCGAGCCGACGGGCGCGTGGAGCGCCTCGACGAGGGGGGTCCCGCGCTCGGCATCGTGAGCGGAGCGACCTATCGCGAGGAGGTCGCCGACCTCGCCACGGGCGATGTCCTGGTCGCTTACACCGACGGCGTGGTCGAGGCTCGGGACGCGAGCGGGCGCTTCTACGGTCTCGATCGGCTCGTCGCCGAGGCCTCGCGCCACCGCCACCGCGACGCCGACGGAATCCGCGACGCGGTCCTGAGCGATCTCGAGGCGTTCTGCGCGGGCACGCCGTTTCGCGACGACGTCACGCTGGTGGTCGTGCGGGCCACGGGCGAGGCTGGAGCGGCACCGTGAGCGGGCGAAGGAAGACGATCCTGATCGTGGACGACGACGTCTACATCCGCCGCCCGCTCGAGTTCATCCTGCGGGAGGAAGGCTTCCAGCCCGTCACGGCGTCGAGCGGCGAGGAGGGACTGAGAAAGGCCGGCGAGGTCCGCCCGGATCTGATCTTCCTCGACGTGATGATGCCGGGGCTCGACGGGTTCACCGTCTGCCGACGCCTCAAGGAGGACCCCGGCCTCGCCTCGATTCCCGTGATCCTGCTCTCCGCGCGGGGCCAGGAGGACGACCGTGACCGCGGCCTCGGGGCCGGGGCCGCGGACTTCATGACGAAGCCCTATTCGCCCGCAGAGCTCGTTCGCCGCGTGCGGGAGCTTCTCGCGGAGCCGGTTCCGTAAGGGAGGAGGCAGACCCATGGCCGCTGCAAGATCGGGCCTGGCGGCGCCGACGTTCAAGCCGCTGTCCAAGCGGCAGATCGACCAGCGCATCGAGCGGCTCGTCAGCGAGCTGCTGTCGGCGGAGCTCGAGGGGGGCGCGGGGGACGCCTCCGAACGCCTGCGGCCGCGGCTGATCTCTCCCGCGGAGCTGATCCGCCGCGTGGCGCCCTTCCTCTCGCGGAACTGATGGGGAACGCGCCGTGGCCCAATGGAGCCAGGCCGACCGCACGCTCTACGCCAAGCTCGTGTACTACGGACCGGCGGTCGGCGGAAAGACCACCAACCTCAAGATCCTGCACCGCCTGACCGATCCCGAGGGCGCCACCAGGCTTCTGTCGGTCAACACGGCCGACGATCGGACCCTCTTCTTCGATCTGCTTCCGTTCGAGTTGGGCACGATCCTCGGGCACCGGGTGGCCCTCAAGCTGTACACGGTTCCGGGCCAGGTCCGTTACGAGGCGACGCGGCGAACGGTGCTGGCGGGCGCCGACGCCGTCGTGTTCGTGGCCGACTCCTCCCGGTCGCGCGCTCGCGACAACCGGACGAGCTTGGAGAGCCTGAAGCGGAACATGCAGGCCAACCGGCTCGACCCGGCCCGGGTGCCCGTGGTCTTCCAGTTCAACAAGCAGGACGTGCCAGAGGCGGCCCCGCCGCAGGAGGTCGCCTCCTGGCTCGGGGTCGAGCCGAGCCGCGGCTTTCCGGCGGTGGCCGTGGAGGGCCGCGGCGTCGTGGAGACGTTCATCGCCGCGTGCCAGGCGATGCTCCAGCGGCTCGTGGCCCTCGCCGACGCGCCGACGCGGCGCGCGCTCCGCCCGGAGGAGCTCGCGCAACAGATCGAGCGGGTGTTCGCCCCGTACCGGGCGCGGGCGGGAGGGGCCCCGCCGGAACCGTCGCCCGGCGAGCCGGCGGTGGTCCCGCAGGCGGCGCAGCTGCTGGAGCAGTCGCTCGAGACGAGCGTGCGCCTCGGAGAGGACCTGGTGGCGGAGCGGGAGCGGGCGCGGCGCCTCGAGCGGGAGGCGGACGCGCTCCGGCGGCTCGGCGAGGCGCTGCGCGAAGTCGAGGCGAGCTTCGACCGTCGGCGCATCGTGGAGACCGCCCTCGACCTCGCCGGGAGCATCCTGGGCGCCGCCGCCGTGTCGCTCGTGTCCGCGGCCTCGCCGGAGCGCACGCTGCTGGAGCGGTGCTGGGGCGGGCGAGGGGAGCCGCTGCTCGCGACGCCCGCAGGC
>JBBIHW010000264.1:0-4829 GCA_037446795.1 Acidobacteriota bacterium | reverse complement strand
GGGACGAAGGCCGCCATCGGGGACATCCGACGCTTTCCCGCCCCCTCGAAGCTCCTCCGGCCTCGACCCCTCGGTCTACCGATCCGGATTCGAGGGATGCACCGGACACATCTCCCCTCGTGGTCGCTCCCACGCCCGGGCGATGGGCATCGAGGCCGCCCACGGGCCCGCCCGCCTCCCAGCACCCTTCCGCGCCTGCCTCCTGCCCTTGCGGCCCCGCAAGCCCCACGACCTCGCCATCACCGCGGTCGGTCGCGAGCCCGCGGCGGCCAGCCGGCACATGCTGACCCGCGGCGCGGACGACCGGTACGCCTCCCCGGCGCGGAGGCGGGAGAAGGTTCACCGCCCTGCTCCGCGCCCTGACAAGGACGGGCGCGCGAAACCCGAACCCCGAGTTCCGGACCTCCGGGCAGCGAGGGGAAGACAACTCCCTCCCGTTCGTTCGCGAGCGCTTGGGCGAGGATGGACCCCGAGGCACCGCTCACCCGAACGGTCCCGAGTTCGAGAGTCCCTCCCGCAGGAGGCCCTGACTCTTTCGAAGACATCCCGAACTTCGAGCCTGGATCGTTCCCGAACGACCTGCTGTGGCCGTGGATCCGATCGCCGCCCCGTTCCCTACCGGCGGACGCCGGGGTCCGCGATCGTGGCGGCGAGATTCCGGCTTGCGACGCAACCACGGAGGCCACGGTTCGGCTCGCTGCTCAGCGCAGCCACTGCGCGAGCCAGCCCAGGACCGTCTCGTGCCAGAACAGGCTGTTGTGCGGCTTCAGGACCCAGTGGTTCTCGTCGGGGAAGTAGAGGAGCTTGCTCGGGATTCCCCGCCTCTGGAGCGCCGTGAAGACGGACAGCCCCTGCGTGTCCACGACTCGAAAGTCGAGGGCGCCGTGGATGACGAGCATCGGGGTCTTCCACTTCGCGACGTGCTCGATGGGGTTGTGCTTCTGGTACCCCTTCGGGTTGTCCCAGGGGGTCCCCTCGTGGTCCCATTCCGGGAACCACAGCTCGTCGGTGTCGTAGTAGGCCATCCGCTCGTCGAGGTTTCCGTCGTGACTGACCAGGCAGCGGAACCGGTCCGGCCACTGCCCCGCGATCCAGTTCACCATGTAGCCGCCGAACGACGCTCCCAGCGCGGCCACGCGCCCCCCGTCCATCCACGGGTAGCGCGCGAGGGCGGCCTCGAGCCCCTTCTTCAGGTCCTCGAGCGGCTTGCCTCCCCAGTCGCCCCGGATCGAGTCGGTGAAGGCCTGGCCGTAGCCGGTGGAGCCGTGGAAGTCCACCATGACCGCGGCGTAGCCGGCGCCCGCGTACACCTGCGGGTTCCACCGATAGTGGAAGTCGTTGCCGAAGGAGCCCTCCGGACCCCCATGGATCAAAAACGCCACCGGGTACTTTCTCGAGGGATCGAAGTCGGCGGGGCGGACGACGTAGACGTAGACGGTCTGCCCGTTCCACCCGGCGAAGGTGAACTGCTCGGGCTCTCCCAAGCGGACCTGCGCGAGCCGTTCTCCATTGATGTCCGTCAGCTTTCGCACGTCGGCGCCGTCGGGCTTCGCCGAGTACAGTTCCACCGGCGACTTCAGGTGATCGAGGGCGTAGACGATCCGGCCGCCGGCGAACAGCACCGAGCGGACCGTCCCCTTCTCGACCACGACCCGGGCCTCGCCGCTCGCCGCGTCGAGGGCGAACAGCGACCTCTGGCCGAGGTTCTGCGCCGTGGCGTAGAGCGTGCGGCCGTCGGGCGACCACGCGATGTCGTCCGGCGAGCGGTCCCAGCCGGGGGCGAGCTCGCGCTCGGGACCGTCCGGCCACGCCCGCAGCATGATGCGATAGCGGTCCGCCTCGTAGCCCGGCCGCGACATCGCCAAGTACGCGAGCGTCTTGCCGTCCGGCGAGAAGACCGGATGGGCGTCGGTCGCGCGGTTTTCCGCAGTGAGCTTCCGCGGCGGAGCGGAGCCGTCCGCGGGCGCCAGGAAGAGGTCCAGGTTCGTGGACCAGGCCTCCTCGCGTCCCGCGTCGCGCGCGGTGAAAACGACGCCACGCCCGTCCGGCGTGAAGGTGTAGTCCTCCGCGCCGCCGAACGGCTTCGTCGGGCAGTCGGCGTCCATCCCCTTCATGACGTCCACGGGCTCGCCGCCCGCCGCCGGAAGGACGAAGACGTGGGAGCGCCGGCCGTCCTTCCAGGCGTCCCAGTGGCGCACGAACAGCCGCTCGTAGACGCGGCCCGAGGTCTTCCGGGCGGCGATCTCGTCGAGCCTCTTCTTGGTCGCCTCGATCCCGCCCGCATCGGGGAACACCTCGACGCTGACGGCGAGGCGCGAGCCGTCGGGCGAGAGGCGAAAGCTCCCCACATCGAGCGGAAGCCGCGTCACCTGCTCGGGCTCTCCGCCGTCCACGGGCATCTTCCAGACCTGGCTCCCTCCCGAGCGCGTGGAGAGGAACCAGACCGAGCGCCCGTCCGTGGAGAACCAGGGAGAGGTGTCGTTGGCCTCGTGGCTCGTCATGCGCCGCAGCCCGGTCCCGTCGGCCCCCACCATCCACAGGTCGCTCCTGCGGCGATTGGCGTCGAGGTCCACGGAGCTGACCTCGAACACGATCAGGCGGCCGTCGGGAGAGACCTGCGGATTCGAGACGCGGTCCATCGAGACCAGGTCGAGCGCGCGAAACGGATGCGTTCCGGCGGAGGTCGCGCTCTTGGCGACGGCGACCGCAGCGGCGCACAGGGCGAGCAGGAGCAGCAAGCGGTGCATCGTGGCAGCCCTCCCGATCGGGCGCGCCCGCGGCGCGCCGCGACCCGCTATGCTACCGCGATACGCGATCGGGGACCGAAGGTTGCAGCGTGCGCGCTGAAACCGGGGACGGGGCGGGACTTTCCCGGGCCGCCTCGGGCGGCATCGCCGCCCTCCTCGCCCTCCTCTGCGGTGCCGCCCCCGCGGCCGATCCCGCCGCGCTCGACCTGCTGCGCTCCATGAAGGCCGCCGCCGACGGCCTGCGCGACTACACGATGGTCCTCGTCAAGCAGGAGCGCCGGGGGGACCGGCTCGAGGCCGAGCAGACCCTGCTCGTCAAATGGGCTCGCCCTCAGAAGATCTACTTCAAGGCCACCGACGGGCCGCAGCGCGGCCAGGAGGTCCTCTACGTCGAGGGGCGGAACGGCGGCCGGCTCCGCGCGCACAAGGGGTCCTTCCCGGACCTCACGGTGAACCTCGACCCGCGTGGATCGTGGGCGATGGCCCACACCCACCACCCGGTGGACGAGGTGAGCCTCCCGCGTTTCGTGGCGATCGTGCTCGACAACGTGGAGCGGGCCGTCCAGAAGGGCGTGGGGAGCGTGCGGCTCGCCGGGACCGATACCCTCTGGGGGCGGCCGTGTCTCCGGTTCGAGCTGGAGAGCCCCCCGAGCGGGACCACCCACGTCCTGCGGCCCGGCGAGACCCTCTGGGACGTCGCCCGCGTTCACGGGCAGAGCATGTACGTCATCCTCCACCACAACCGCGGCAAGAGATGGAAGGGCCCGAAGTCCCCGCGAGCCGGAGAGGCGGCGTTCGTCCCGGACTTCTACGCGGGCCGCGTGGAGCTGTGGCTGGACGCCGAGCTGCGGCTCCCGATCAAGGCGCTCATCTACGACCACGAGGGCCTGCTCTACGAGCGCTACGAGCATCGGGACCTGAAGCCGAACGTCGGGCTGGGCGAGCTCGATTTCGATCCCGCGAATCCGGACTACGACTTCTAGACTGTGGCGATGTCGCTCGAGACCGGTACGGCGAGCCAGCAGGAGCGGGCGCGAAGCCCCGAGGGGCCGTGGCTCTACCTGGCCGCGACGGCCCTCGCCCTGGCCGTCTCGCTCGGTGGCGGGGCCCTCGGCCGGCGCGCGGGGCTGCGGGGCGGGTCGCTCGCCGCCGCGATGCTCGCGCTCGCCGCCCTGCTCCTCCCCTACTTCGCCCTGGGCATGACGGACCTCGCCGACAGGTTCCGGGCCGTCTTCGAGGCGCACCGCTTTTCCGTCCTGGCGGCGGTCCTCGCCCTGCTCCTCCCGTACGTGTTCCTCGCGGCGGCGACGGAGGCGCTTTCCCTGCGGCCGTTCCTGAGAATCGCCCTCTACGCGCTGGTTCCCGCGGCCCTGCTCGTTCTCGCGAACCGGTCGAGCCCGCAGCCCGGGGCGCTCGAGGCCCTGGCGGTCGTCGCGCTCTGGATCCCGCTCGACTACAGGCTCGTCCAGGACGCCTGGCCGCTGCCTCCCGGGGCCGGCGGGCACGCGCTCCACACCGTCCTGGCCGTGGACCTCGCGGTGATCCTGTTCGTGGCGTATCGGGGGATCGAGCAGGTCGGCTGGCGCTTCCGGCTCGGACCCGGGGGACTCGGCGCCGTACTCTCGAACTTCGTGGTGTTCGCCGCGATCGGGATCCCGATCGGCCTCGCCACCGGCTTCCTCGCCTGGAACCCGAGGATCATCTCCCCGACGGTGCTGGTCGTCAGGTTCCTGATGATCCTCTTCGTGACGGGCCTCCCCGAGGAACTCCTGTTCCGCGGGCTCGTCCAGAACGGCCTGCAGCAGACGCTCGGCAGCCCCCGCGCCGCTCTGGCCCTGGCCTCGGTCCTGTTCGGCCTGGCTCACCTCAACAACGGCCCGGTTCCGGACTGGCGGTACGCGCTCCTCGCCTCGCTTGCCGGGATCTTCTACGGCCGGGCGTACCAGCGGACGCGGGGCCTCATGGCCCCGGCCGCCGTCCACGCGCTCGTGGACACGGTGTGGGGCGCGTTCCTGCAGGCGTGAGGAGGGGTCAAGTCCTGATTCTGCTGTAAACGCGCCTGGGGGTTGAAGCCGGTCTGCA
>JBBIHW010000263.1:0-4837 GCA_037446795.1 Acidobacteriota bacterium | reverse complement strand
CCGGAGGAGGCGGCGGTCGCCCTGAGCGCGTGCGCAGGCTCTACAGGGAGGGGCGGCTCGGGGAGGCGCTCCGAGAGATCGCGGCGGCCTGCTCCTCGGCGCCCGCGTGCGAGCAGGCGCTTCCCTACGCGGCGGACTGCTATCAGGTGGCGGCCGGGCCGGAGCTCGCCGCACGGTTCTTCCGCGAGGTGGGACGGCGTCACCGCGAGCTGCGGGGACAGGCCCGGATGTACGAGGGGTACTTTCTGCGGAAGGCGGGCGCGGTCGCGGAGGCTGTGGGGGCGTACGAGGAGGCGATCGCGCTGGCCCCGTCGGCGCGCGCGTACACGCTGCTCGGCAAGCTCCGTCTCCGGGAGCTGGGCGACGTGTCCGGGGCGCTCGAGGCGTTCGAACGCGCGCTCGAGCTCGACCCGCACGACACCGAGGCGCGGTCGCTCAAGGGCAGGGCGCAGGTCTACCTCGGCGACGCGGAGGGCGCCCGGCGGACGCTCGAGCAGGCCGTGGTCGAATCGCCTCGGGACGCCACCGCGTGGTCGGCGCTCGGCCGCGCCAGGCTCCTCGGTGGAGACCAGGCGGGGGCGCTCGAGGCGTGGCGCCGGGCGGCTTCCGTGGATCCGATGCACGTGGAGGCGCGCCTCCTGCTCGGGCGGGCGGCGGTCCGCGACGGGCGCCTCGAGGAGGCGGAGCGGTGGAGGCGCGAGCTCCTGAAGATCGAACCGGAGCTCGAGGCCTCGGGAGGAGCCGGGCCCCGGGAGTGAGCAGGCGCGTGGCTCGTCGCGTTGCCTCCGCCGGGGGCAGCGTGTTAACGTTCCCGCCCCGCGCAGGGGCCCGATGCGCCTCAACCTTCCCAACACCCTCACGCTGTTCCGCATCTTTCTCGTCCCGCTTCTCGTGGTCGTGCTCCTGACGCCGCCGTGGGCGACCGCGTGGGTGAAGGCGAAGGTCGAGGGCGTGAGCTACGCGGACTGGGTCGGCCTCCTCGTCGCGTGGCTGTCCGACTGGCGCGAGCTGGTCGCGGTGGGGATCTTCCTGACGGCCGCGGCCACCGACTGGCTCGACGGCTTCCTGGCGAGGCGCCGCGGCCAGGTGACCACGCTCGGGGTCCTGCTGGATCCCATCGCGGACAAGCTGCTGACCAGCTCCGCGTTCATCTCGCTGGTGGAGCTGCAGCTCGCGCCCGCCTGGATGGTGGTCGTGATCGTGGGGCGCGAGTTCGCCGTGACCGGGCTGCGGGGGATCGCGGCCACGTCGGGGATCCTGATCCCGGCCTCGCGCTGGGGGAAGTACAAGACCGCGAGCCAGATCCTGGCGATCACGGTCATGATCCTCACGAACACCCTCGAGCGCTGGGCGCCGGCGCGGCTGCTGGGCGTGGTCGCGCTCTGGGTGGCGCTGGTGTTCGCGGTGATCTCCGCCGCGGACTACTTCTTCGCCTTCGCCCGGAGGGTGGACCTGCAGGAGCGGTCGTGATCGGGCGGGTCGCAGCGCATCTCCGGGATCGTCTCGGCCGCGGGCTGCTGATCTGGCTCCCGCTGCTGGTGACGCTCTGGCTCCTCGGCCTGCTGTTCGGCCTGGTGACCGCCTACGTGGCGCCGGTGATCGCGGCGGTCCTGAAGGCCTTCGGGGTGGACAGGCTCGACTCCGTTCCGGCGCGCCTGGCGATTCCGGTCGTGGGGCTGCTCGTCTCGGTGGCGCTCGTCTACCTCGCGGGCCTGCTCGCGGCGAACCTCCTGGGCCGGAGGATCCTGGCCCTGGTGGAGTCGGCGATCCTCCGGGTGCCGCTCGTCAAGGGGATCTACGGCTCCGCGCGTCAGCTCCTCGACGCGTTCTCGAGCGGCGGCGGCAAGGCCTTCTCGCGCGTGGTCGTCGTGGAGTACCCGCGGCCGGGGCTCTGGACGCTCGGCTTCGTGACGACCGAGGTCGCCGCGGGCCCGGGCGGCCCCCTCGACGACACGGTCGCGGTGTTCCTGCCCACGACTCCGAACCCGACCTCGGGCTGGCTCGTCCTCGTACCCCGCGACGGCTTGATCGAGCTCGACCTGAGCGTCGAGGAGGGGATCAAGCTCGTCGTCTCGGGCGGCATCGTCTCGCCCCCCGACCTCGCGGCGCGCGCTCGGCCGCGGGCGGGCCGGCCGGCCGCTGCCGGCGACCCCTCGGCTCTCGGCGACGTGCTGCGCGCGCACGGGGCCACCGTGGCCACCGCCGAGTCCTGCACCGGCGGGCTACTCGGCGCGTCGCTCACCGAGGAGGCGGGCGCTTCGGCCTGGTATCGCGGGGGCGTGGTCGCCTACCACGACGACGTCAAGGTGTCCGTGCTGGGTGTGCGGCCGGAGACGATCGCGCGGTACGGCGCGGTGAGCGAGCAGACGGCGGTCGAGATGGCCTCCTCCTCGCGCACGCGCCTCGGCGCCGACTACGGGATCGGCGTGACCGGCATCGCGGGACCGTCCGGGGGGAGCGAGTCGAAGCCGGTCGGGCTCGTCGTCGTGGCGGTCGCCGACTCGGCCGGAACGGAAGCGGTGCGCATGAGCTTCTCGGGTGGCCGAGAGGCGATCCGGACGCAGGCGGTCGCGGCCGCGCTCGACCTCCTCCGGAGGCGGCTCGAAGGCCCGTGAGGCTCTTCCTCGCCCTGGACCTCCCGCCCGCGGTGCGCGAGGCGCTCGGAAGCCTCCAGCGGGAGCTCTCGCGCCGCGCGGGCGGCTGGCGGTGGACCCGCACCGAGGGCCTCCATCTCACGCTTCGCTTCCTCGGCGAGGTCCCGGAACCCGCGGTCGAGCGGCAGGCCGAGGTCTGGCGGGACGTCGCGGCCCGAGGCCGGCCGGTGCGCGTCGTGTTCCGCGGGATCGGAGTCTTTCCGAACGAGAGGTCGGCGCGGGTGCTGTGGGTCGGGGCCGTGGAGCAGCCCCCGGAGGGAAGGCTCGAGGCGCTCGCGGCGGCCTTCGAGGAGGCGGCCGCCTCGCTCGGCTTCCCGAGGGAGAGCCGGCCGTTCCGGCCACATCTGACGCTCGCCCGCGCCTCCGCCCGGGGGCGCCCGGTCGTGCCGCACGCGGATCGGGAGCGGAGTGTCGGCGAGGCTTGCTTCGAAGAGGTCGTCCTCTTCCGTAGCGTGCTCGGTCGCGACGGAGCCAGCTACACGCGGCTTCGGGCGTTCTCGCTCGGGGGCGACCGGCGCGGCTCCTGAGGCCGCACGAGCATGTGGCTGTATCGCTTGACACGGCCGGTCGGGAACGTCTTCGCGCGGCCGTACTGGAGGCTCGGCATCCGGGGGGCCGTCGAGGCCATTCCGCCCGAGGGGCCCCTCGTCGTCGCCTCGAACCACGCGTCCTTCCTCGATCCCTGGCTCCTGGGGCTCGCCTTCCCGAGGGGTGTGCGGTACCTGATCAACCGCGACTGGTACGACCGGTCCGCCCTGTGGAGGGCGTTTTTCCGGGCCAACGGGACGATCCCGGTGGCGTCGCGCGATCCGGAGGCGACGATCGCGGTCGTGTGCGAGGCTCTCGCGCGAGGGCAAGTGGTGGGCATCTTCCCCGAGGGGGCGATCTCTCGCGACGGGCGGATGCGCCGCTTCCGCCCCGGGGTCTGCGCGATCGCGGCGCGCAGCGGCGCCCCGGTCCTCCCCGTCGGCCTGCGAGGCAACTTCGCCGCCCTGCCCCGGCACGCGCGCGTTCCGCGCCCGAGCCGCGTCACGGTGTGGGTGGGCGCGCCGCTGCGTTTCCCCGGAGCGCCCGTCCGGGGCCCGATCCCGAGGGAGGCGGCCGCGCGCTTCCTCGGGCAGCTGCGCGGGGAGATCGCCAGACTCGCGGGGCAGGACAGGGGGGACGATGGGAAGACCGCCCATGATTGACCTGCACACGCACATCCTTCCCGGCGTGGACGACGGCGTCCGTTCCGAGCAGGAGGCCGTGGAGTTCGCGAGGGTCGCCCTCGAGGACGGGGTCTCGACGGTCGTGGCCACGCCGCACTGCCGCGAGGGTTTCTTCGTCAACGAGAGGGGGGACGTGCTCGAGGCGGTCGCGCGGCTGCGCGCGCGGCTCGCGGCCGAGGGCGTCGGCGTGGAGGTCCTGCCCGGGGCGGAGGTCCACCTCTGTCCCGACCTCGTGGAGCGGATCCGGGACGGCCGCGCCCCCACCCTGGCCGACAACGGCCGGACGCTGTTGCTCGAGCTGTCCACGAGCCAGTACCCGGTGGAGCTCGAGAGGCTCGTGTTCGAGCTCAGGCTCGCGGGGATCCTGGTGGTCTTCGCCCACCCCGAGCGGATCCGGTTCTTCCAGGACGACCCGCGCCGCTACGAGCAGGTCGTGCACCTCGGGGCCTTCGGCCAGGTGACGACCGGGAGCCTGCTCGGCGCGTTCGGCCGGGAGATCGAGGAGTTCTCGCGCGATCTCGTCCGCCGCCGCCTGGTCCACGTTCTCGCTTCCGACTCCCACGACGTCCAGGGCCGGCCCCCGGTTCTCAGCCGCGCGATCGAGGCGATCGTGCCGCTGGTGGGCGAGGCGCACGCGCGCCGCATGGCGTTCGACATCCCCCGGGCGCTTCTCGACGGGCGCGAGCCCGAACTGCCGCCGCCCGACCCGGCGCCGGAGCCGCGGGGCTCGCTGCTCCGGCGCTGGTTCCGCAGGGGGATGCCGATCTGGTAGTCTGAGCGGGCATGAGGGCGGGGCGCGACCGAGGACGACTCGCGGCGGCGGCCCTCGCCGCGTCGCTGGCGGTCGCGGGGTGCGCCCGCCCGGCGCGCAAGCCCCCGGGCCAGAAGGACCCGGCCCCCCCGGCCGCCGCGCAGGCGCGGCTCGCCGAGTCGTTCGCCCCCGCCCGGCGGCTGTAGGAGGCCCTGGGCGCG
>JBBIHW010000262.1:0-4842 GCA_037446795.1 Acidobacteriota bacterium | reverse complement strand
CGCCCGCGCGGCGCGCTCGAGCCTGCCCGACCCGGCATCGAGGGCCGCCGTCCAGACAGGCGCTTGCGCGACGGCCCGCCGCCAGGCGAGGCGCGACGATCCGTCGTCCAGGGCGAGGGCGGCCTCGAACGCCGATGCCGCCTCTTCCGCGCGACCGAGTTCGAGGAGCGCCTGGCCCTCGAGGTCTCTGAGGGCCGCCCCCTCGGCGGGAGCGAGGCCGGAACGCTCGGCCGCCCGCCTGGCGACCGAGGCCACGGTATCCGGCTCCTCGTGGACGAGTCGGCCGAGAGCCTGCACGAGCTCCGCGGCCGGCCGCGAGCCGCCGAGCGCCTCCTCGAAGCAGGCGACACGCTGTCCCCGGGGGGCGTTCGACAGGCAGGCGCCGAGGCCCTGCGCGTCGGCGAGCGGCGCCGCCGCGACGGGAGCGACCGACAGGGCCAGGAGCGATGCCGCCAGGCGCATTCGCGGGCAGTCTAGCCGGGCGCGATGGGCTGCGCAGCCTGCTCCTGCCGGGTGGGCCGGCTGGCCGGGCCCCGCTCGCCGCCACCGCGCTATGGCGTCAAAGCAAAATCGCCGTATAGATTCTGGAGCTCGGGCCTACGGAGGCTCCGAGCGAGGGACCCCAAGGGCGAGCCGGGGCGCGCCTGAGCCTCTTACCCCCAACCGACGGAAGCGCGCGCCCCGGCGGCGCCGCCGCCGGGCCTTGCCGCCCCCGAGCCGCGCTTCGGACCCTTCTCAGCCTTCGAGGTGCCGCGACCGCCAGGTGGAATAGATGGCCGCCGCCTTCGCGGCCTCCACCTCCACGAACCGGCGGTAGACCTTCTGCCGGTGCGGGTCGATCTCGTAGGTGTTCTCGCCGAAGTTGAAGCGAACGAGCTGGGCCTTCTCCTGGAGCTTGCGGGTCCTGCCCTTCCGATGCACGCGCGCCTGACCTCCCTCGGGTCGGGGCGAACCGGCGCCCTCGAGCCTCCGCGCTCCCCGACCTCGCTCCACGACCTTTTCAAATCGCGTTCCCGGCCCCGGAGGGCCGCCGCCGCGAAGCCGGGACGCCGCAAGCGACGTGCGCTCGGGACTTGTCCTCGTCCCGCGCGCGGCGCCGGCGGGCCGCGCGCGAACGGCGGGCGGTTCGGAATCCCGTCACACTGGCCGGAGAGCGCTCCCAAGCCGGCCACTCTGGCCGGAGTGCTCGGTGCCCTTGTACAATGTCGCCTGCGGTGCGCGACGTCCCCGCGGAGCCGAGGTACATCCTCCTCGCCGAAGACGACCCGTCGAACCGGGACAGGGTCGCCGGGATCCTCGCTCGCCGCGGGATCCAGGTCACCGCGGCTTGCTCCGTGGAGGAGGCGGAGGTTCGGCTCGGGGAGAGGGCCTGCGGGCCGGGCCGCGGCGGGATGGCCAACCCCGGCGCCGGCGGGTGCCTTGCGGCCCTGTCGGCCGGGGGTTTCGCTTGCCTCTGGACCTCGACGGCGCCGGCGGGTTCCTTCGCGTCCTTCGCAAGCGCTCGCCCAGGATCCCCGTCCTCGTCCTCGCACCGCCGGACCGCCTCCGCGAGGCGCTCCGGGCCCTCAGGGACGGCGCCGAGGACTACGTCCTGAGCCCGCCCGACGCCTTCGAGCTCGGCTCCCGGCTCGAGCACGCGCTCGAGCGCCGCGACCTTCACTCCCGCCTGGCCCTCCTGCGGGAGGAGTTCGCGCGGCACCAGGCCTCCAAGGCGTTCGTGGACCGCTCGAGCGCGATGCGCAGCGCCCTCGAGAGGGTCATGCGCGTGGCCCCCCTGCGCACGACCGTCCTCATCTGCGGGGAGAGCGGGGTCGGCAAGGAGCTCGTCGCCCGCGCCATCCACTTCCACTCGCCCCGCCGCGACTTCCCGTTCATCGCGGTCAACTGCGCGGCCATCCCGTCGAGCCTCATCGAGTCGGAATTGTTCGGCCACGAGAAGGGCTCGTTCACCGGCGCGCACGCGCGGGCCCGCGGGAAGTTCGAGATCGCGCACCGTGGGACGCTGTTCCTCGACGAGATCGGCGAGATGGGGCTCGACACGCAGGCGAAGCTCCTGCGGGTGCTCGAGGAGAAGGAGTTCATGCGCCTCGGGGGCGACGAGAGCCTGCGGGTGGACGTGCGGCTGATCACCGCCACGAACGCCGACCTGGAGTCGCTGGTCGAGCGCGGGGCGTTCCGGCGGGACCTCTACTACCGGCTGAAGGTCTTTACGATCCACGTTCCGCCGCTTCGTGAGCGGCGAGAGGACATCCCTGCGCTCGTCGAGGGGTTCCTCGAGGAGCTGTCCCGGGCGAACGCGGTCGCGCGCAAGCGAATCACACCGGAGGCGATGGCGGCGCTCGAGTCCTACCGTTGGCCGGGAAACGTCCGGGAGCTCAAGAACGTCCTCGAGAGCCTGCTCGTGTCGAGCCCGGGGGGGCTGATCCGGCTCGAGGACCTGCCTCCGGCCATCGCCCGCCGCCGGGACAGCGAGGAACGGCCCGACTTCGAGGCGGGGACGACCCTCCGGGCGATGGAACGCAACCTGATCCGCCGCACCCTGGAGCGGACGGGTGGAAACCGGACCTGGAGCGCGCAACTGCTCGGCATCGGCGTCCGCACGCTGCAACGCAAGATCCGCTCCTACGGGCTCGACATCCCGCCGCGGCGGCGACGGCCGCGGTCCGAGCGCGAGCTCGTCGAGGAGCGACCGTGAGGGCGGTCGTCTTCCGGGACGGCCGCCCCGAGGTCGTCGAGCGGCCGGATCCGGCGCCGGCGCCCGGCGAGGCCATCGTGCGGGTGCGCCTCGCGGGCATCTGCGGCACCGACCTCGAGCTCGCCGGCGGCTACATGGACTTCCGCGGCGTGCCGGGGCACGAGTTCGTGGGAGTCGTCGAGGAGGCGCCGCAGCCGGGGTGGGCGGGGCGCAGGGTCGTCGGCGAGATCAACGTGGCCTGCGGCGACTGCCTCGCGTGCGAGGCCGGCCGGGCTCGACACTGCCCGAGGCGGTCGGTCCTCGGTATCCTCCGGCGGGACGGCGCCTTCGCCGAGCGGCTGGCCCTGCCCGTCGCCAACCTCCACGAGGTCCCGGAGGGCGTTCCTGACGACGCGGCCGTGCTCGTCGAGCCCCTGGCCGCCGCCTACGCGGTCCTCGAACAGGTTCCCGGGGCCGGCCGCCTGCGGTCGGCGGTCCTCGGCGACGGCCGCCTCGGCCAGCTCTGCGCCCAGGTTCTCCGGCGGGCGGGCTCGGAGCCCGTCGTCTTCGGCCGGCACCCGGAGAAGCTGCGGCGGCTCGACCGGCTCGGGTTCTCGACCTTCCTCGCCTCCGATCCGCCGGCGGACAGAGGCTTCGACCTCGTCGTGGAGGCCACGGGCAGCCCGGACGGTGTCGCGGCCGCCCTCGATCTCGTGCGGCCTCGCGGCACGGTGGTGATCAAGAGCACCACGCGGGGGCGGCCGCCGGTGGGCGTCTCGAAGCTCGTCGTGAACGAGATCACGATGATCGGCTCGCGTTGCGGTCCGTTCCCCGCCGCGCTGCGGCACCTGGTCGAGGAGCCGGACGCCCTGGCCGGGATGGTCAGCGCGCGCTATCCGCTCGAGGAGGCGGCGCTGGCCTTCGCGCGCTGCGAGGAACCGGACGTCCTGAAGGTCCTGCTCGAGCCGTGACGAGCGCTTTCCGTCTTGACAGTTCTGTACCGTCTCCTATATTCGGCGGTGTCGCGACGATCTCAGGTCGCTCGAGCGACCTCGGGAAGGAGGTGACCCGAGCCATGGCGACGAAGAAGAAGGCCGCCAAGAAGAAGGGCGGCAAGAAGAAGGCCGCGAAGAAGTAACACGACCTTCTTCGAAGGGTCGAACGACCCGAAAAGACATCCGCGGGGGCGCCGCCGAAAGCGGCGCCCCTTTTTTTTTGTGTGTGTCGCGCCCCCGGTGGCGGCCGCGGTGCGGGCGGCTCTCGTCCGGTCCAACCGCCCGAGCACCCCTGGCGCCCGGGCAGCTCCCCCGACATCCCGCACCCGGCGGGCAGGCGCGGCCGGCGCGACCGGTCCCGCCGCCGCTCGCCCGGAAACCAGTCGGGGGGTCACTGCGTGAAGGCTCGATTCCGCCCCCGCGAGTCTCCCGCGTCGAGGGCTCGCGAGAGAACCACCGACGTTCCTTCCGGACCGATCGGCGGTCGCACTGCACACCGCAGGCCCTGTCCCGGGTTCGCCTCCTGCCGCCCACTCCGGCAGGCCACGAGCAACGCCAGCGCCCCCGGCGACGCGAGCAGCGCGAAGAAGAGCGCCCCGGGAAGCAGAAACCAGAGTGCCGTCCAGAAGGCGACCGGGACACCGGCGAAGGAAGTCCAGAGCACGGCCCTGCGCCCGGCGCTGGCAGGCGACGGGCGCGTCGTGGCGCTCATGCTGTCCTCCTCGACATGCCGAGCAGCGGAACCGCTCGGAAAGCGTCGCGAACCTCCCCGGCGAACGGACGATCCCGATTCGTCCCGACGAGGCCCGATTCATCCATGGACCGAACGATACGGCCAGGGGGTGACGGTCTCGCGAAGGCGCCGTGACCATCGCGTGAACGCGGCGCCGATGCGGGCCGGATCGGGCGGCGGCGAGGCGCATGCGGGACAGGAACCGCCGCCCCCGTGCCGCTCCGCCGGTGCGGCCGGCCGCCGGGAGGGTCACCCTCTCGAACCGGGCGCCGACCCCGGCCGACCCCCGGGAGCGCTCCGACGGACCCCCTCCGGCTCCGGGGGAGCGGCCGGCACCCATCCCGGCCGGCGCCTCCCGCGGCGTTCTCCGCTCGGTCGCGGGCCGCCGAGGGCCGCGGCCACCCGGTGCACGGAATGTTGACACGGGCGTCAGGTCCGGG
>JBBIHW010000261.1:0-4861 GCA_037446795.1 Acidobacteriota bacterium | reverse complement strand
CCGCTGGCCGGCGGGGCCTCCGCCGAGACCGTGGCGACGAAGTATCTCGCGGACGTCCGGCTCTCCTCTCTCGACGGGGTAGCCGACCTTCAGGCCGCCGGCTTCGACGTGGCGGGCGTGAACCGGCCGGCGCTGACCGCGGGTGTCGTGGCCACCGACGAGGACCTGACCCGGCTCGGGGCCCTCGGCTACACGTACACGATCCTCCAGAGCAACACCGCCGAGATCCGGATCGCGGCGCACCAGGACTACACGGACCCGCAGGAGCTGTCGGCATTCATGGACCAGGTCGTGGCCGCCCATCCGAACCTGGCCCGCAAGATCACGCTCGTGGACGCTCTCTTCGAAGGCCAGCAGCTCTACGCGGTCAAGATCACGGCGGACGTGGCGGAGGACAACACCCGGCCCTCGTTCATCCTGGACGCCCAGCACCACGCCCGGGAGGTCATGACGACCGAGATCGCCCGCGACATGGTGGATTACCTGACGTCTCGTTACGAAACCGACCCGCAGGTCCGCCGCTGGGTGGACGGCATCAACATCTACGTGGTCGGAAGCGTGAACCCGGACGGCGGCATGTACGTGTTCCGGTACGACAACATGTGGCGCAAGAACCGGCACCCGGGCTGCGCCGTGGATGTCAACCGCAACTACCCGTTCCTGTGGGCGTCCTGCAACGGCTCGAGTGGGGAGTGCACGGCCGAGACGTTCCGCGGGATCGCGCCCGGCTCGGAGCCGGAGACGCAGGGAATGCTGCAGCTCACCGCGGACGTTCGCCCCTTCTACACCCTCTCGTACCACTCCTACGGCGAGTACATCATGTACTCGTACGGGTGCTCGGACCCCGACGAGATGGCCGCGATGGACGAGGTCGCCCAAAGCCTGAACGCCATCCTGCAGAACGATCAGGGGGTGACCGGGCAGTACGCTGTGGGTCCGATCTGGTCGGCGATCTATCCGGTGGACGGGGGCAGCACGGACACCCAGTACGGCCGCCATGGAGCCTACGGGTTCACCATCGAGGTCAACAACTCCTTCCAGCCGGACTACGCCACGTGGCGCGACGTGACGGTGCAGCGGCAGCGAACGGCCTGGCAGTTCTTCCTGGACCGGACGCTGGACGGCCCGCAGATCCGGGGCACGGTCACCGACGCCGTCACCGGGCTGCCGGTGGCGGCGACGGTGGATCTGGCGGAGGTGACCTTCACCCACGGCGAATGGCCCCGGCGTGCGGACGCCAACGGCCGCTATCACCGGCTGGCCCGCAGCGGGCAGACCTACCACGTGACGTACTCGGCGCCCGGCTACTGCGCTCGCACCGAGGAGATCACCGTGGGGAGCGGGCCGGCGGTCCTGGACGCCGCCCTGGTGCCGCCGACGCCGCCCGGAAACGTGACCGCCGTCGGAGACGGGGACAATCGCATCCTGGTGTCCTGGTCGCCGGCGCTGAACGCGACCGCGTACCGCGTCCTGCGCTCCTTGACGTCCGGCGGTCCCTATTCGGAGGTCGGGCTGGTCGCCGCGCCGCAGACGTCGTTCCAGGACACGACCGTATCGGGAACGGCGACGTACCATTACATCGTCCGGGCCCTGCAGCCGTGCGAATCGCAGGACTCGGAGGAAGCCAGCGCCAGCGCGACGGGCGCCTGCACGCTGGCGCCGGGCTTCGCCGGCGTTTCGTCCGTGACCAACGGCGAGCAGAGCACGTGCGCGCTGGACCTGGAATGGCCCGAGGCGGTCTCGTACTGCGGCGGGCGCATCACCTACAAGGTCCACCGCAGCCCGACGTCTCCCTTCGCGCCGTCCCCGACCAATCTCGTCGCTTCGGGGCTGGGCACGACGCGGTTCTCGGATCGCGACGCCCTCGCCGACGGGGCGACCTACCACTACATCGTTCGCGCCGTGGACTCCTCCAACGGTCTCGAGGACGACAACACGGTCAGCCTGAGCGGCAGCCCCACCGGAGCGCTGCAGGTCGGGACGTGGGCCGACGACGCGGGCGACACCGGGGCGGCCAGGCTCGCGACGTCCCCGCCGTGGTCGGTCCACGCCACGGGCGGGAAGGCCGGCCCGAAGGTCTACGCGACGGGCAGCTACCCCGACGACCTCTGCTCCGCCCTCACGACGCCCGCCATCACCGTGCAGGCGGGCGCCGTCCTGAGCTTCGCCTCCAAGCACGACATCGAGACCGGCTGGGACGCGGGGATCGTCGAAGTGGCCGAAGGGCCGGCCTTCGACGCGTGGGAAAAGCTCGCGAAGGTGAACTACCCGGACTCGCTCAGCAACACCGGAAACGCCTGCGGGTTTCCCGCGAGCGGCTCCGGCACCGTGTTCTCGCGCTACCACTCGCCGCCGTCTTACCCCGCCTCGGACTACAGCGGATCGCTGTCGGCCTGGGAGGGCAAGGAGATCAAGCTGCGCTGGCGGATCTCGTCGGACGTCACGGGGACCGGGGCGGGCTGGTGGATCGATGACGTCGCGATCACGAACGCCGTCTTCCCGTCCGCGTGCGCGCCCGGCTCGGCGCCGAGCCCCGGGGAAGCCAGCCCCTCGGGCTCCCCCATGTCCGCCCGGCGCTCGACGACCGGCACGGGCGTGGATCTGAGCTACACGCCCCGCTGCGGGACGCTCGACAACGCCGTCTACTGGGGAACCGGGCCCCTCGTCGGCGGCCCGCAGTGGACGGGCGCGGCCTGCTCGCTCGGGAACACGGGAGAGGCGTCGTTCGATCCCGGGGAGGTGCCCCCGGGCGCGTTCGTCTATTTCGTCGTCGTCGGTCAGAGCGCGTCGAAGGAGGGGAGCTACGGGCGGGGCTTCGACGGGTCCACGCACACGGAGCGGCCGGAGGCGGTGGGCGTCGGAGAGTGCGATCTCCCTCAGGACCTGACCGGAAGCTGCCCGTAGGCGGGGCGTTCGCCCAGGGGGACAGCCACCGCGCCGCGCCGGTGGGAGCCGACCTGGCGCCGAGCTCCCCCACGACCTGCGAACGCCATCCACCCCTTGTCCTTGCGCAGCCAGCCGGGGAACAATAGCCGTCGCGAACCACGGTTCGGCCCGGACCGGGCGAGGCTCCGATGCAGGACCCCTCGGAAAGCTGGATCTTCGCCATCGAGCGGCCGGCGCCGCCCCTGCTGGTCTATTACGCGATCGCGTCCCTCGCCCTCGGCCCCTTCTTCTGGATCGCGCTCGCCCCCCGGTTTTTCCGCTATCACACGCTGCGCTACCGGTTCGACGAGGAGGGGATCTCGATGCGGTGGGGCGTCCTCTTCCAGCGCGAGATCCACCTCACCTACTCGCGGATCCAGGACATCCACCTGCGGAGCAACGCCATCGAGCGCTGGCTCGGCCTGGCCCGGATCGAGGTGCAGACCGCGAGCGGGAGCGCGGGGGCGGAGATGACGATCGAGGGACTCCCGCGGGCCGCCGAGATCCGAGACTTCATCTACACGCGGATGCGCGGGCTGCGCGAGCAGCCGGCGCGCGAGAGGGTGCCGTCCGAGGCCGGCGTGCTGCCGGAAGCTGCGCACGAACTGGTGCGGGCGCTCCGGGAAGCGGCCGCCGAGCTGCGGGCCCTGCGCCAGACCCTCGCGGAACGAGGCGGCGGTGCTTGACCGGCTCGAGGAAAAGCTGGCGGCGCTGTTCCGGATCGCGCCGGTGCCCGACCCGCCGGCAGGAACGCGCGGCTCGGCGCGCATCTTCCGCGCGGCGCCCGGGTTTTACCGGTACCGCCTCGCGCTCTGGGCCCTCAAGCAGGCGGGCGCGCTGATGGGGCTCCTTCTCTTCTTCTTGATGACCGTCCCGGCGGCAGCACCGTTGGTCGCCGAGATCCCGTGGGAGCGGCTGCCGGTCCCGGAGCCGGCCAAGGAGATCCTTCGAACGATCCTCCTCGACCTCTCCAAAGAGGAGGCGCCCGCCCGCCCGGTCGTGCGCTTGCTCGCCACGATCGAGTGGATCGGCGCGGGGATCTTCGTGTTGCAGCTGCCGTTCACGTACATGCTGGTGCGCCTGGACTACCGAATGCGGTGGTACATCCTCACCGACCGCAGCCTCCGCGTCCGCGAGGGCGTGAACCGCGTGCGCGAGGCGACCATGACCTTCGCGAACATCCAGAACGTCGCCGTCCGCCAGGGACCCGTGCAGCGCCTGCTCGGGATCGCCGACCTCGAGGTGCGCACGGCCGGTGGCGGAGCCCGCGAGGGGAGCCGCCACGAGACCGAGGCCTGGGGAAAGGCGCATTCGGTGCATGTCGCCTACTTCCGAGGAATCGCCGACGCCGAGGCGATCCGCGATCGGATCCTCGCCCACCTGCGCCGGATGCGCGACGCGGGCCTCGGTGATCCGGACGACGCGAGGACCGCTGGCGCCACGCTGACATGGGAGGAGGAAGCGATCCGGGCGGCGCGCGAGCTGCGGGACGAGGCCCGCGCCCTCGCGGCCGCGATCATCCGCTCCTGACACGGTCCAGCCCCCGCGGAGGTTCGACATGCATGACGGTTCCGCTCCACCGCCGAGCGACGTCTTCTCCGGTCTCGCCCGGTACCCGCTGCTGGACGCGCTGATCGAGCGCCGATCCCGCCGCTTCGCCAAGGGGATGCGCCTCAACGGCGGCCCCCTGGCCTACCGCAGCGCCCATCGCCCGGAGCCTCTCACCCTGGACGAAGAGGCGGCGCTGGCCTTCGCGGGCACCGGAGTGACCGGGTACGCCCTGGCCGAGTTGCCCTACGACTCCGGCGACCTTCCCGATGCCGGAGGCGGCAACATCATGACCCACTTCGTCGGCCGCACGGCCGCCAGCGGGGACGCGATGCACAACCTGATCCTCTTCGTCAACAACGACGAGGGGGCCTGGATGCTGAAGCGG
>JBBIHW010000260.1:0-4874 GCA_037446795.1 Acidobacteriota bacterium | reverse complement strand
CACCCTGGACGGGTGCTGGATTCCGGCTTTCGCCGGAATGACGGTGCTGCCGGAAGGACGGTGGGGTCGCGCCTACTGGAACAGGACCGGATCGAGCAGGGCCGAGGGATCGAACGGAAGCTCGCCCACCCTGGCGCCCCAGTGGAGGTGGGGTCCCGTGACACGCCCCGTCGCGCCCGAGAGGCCGATGATCTGGCCGGGGCCGACCTGCTCGCCCTCGCGGACGCCGACCTCGGACAGGTGGGCGTAGACCGTGAACAGGCCCGCGCCGTGATCGAGGATCACGGTCCCGCCCGAGAAGTAGAGGTCGCCCGCGAGAGCCACGCGCCCCGGGCCCGATGCCCGCACCGGCGTCCCGGCCGCGGCACGGAGGTCGAGCCCTGGGTGAGGCGCCCGGGGCTTTCCGTTCAGGATGCGGCGCGCCCCGTAGGGCGAGGAAGGCTCGCCGGGGACGGGCTGGAGAAAGGGGCGCGAGGGGGCTGCCGGCGGCGTCCTGAGCGCGTAGATCGCCGCGAGGCGCTCTCGCTCCCGCTCGATCCGCTCCTGCTCCTCGGGAGGTGGCGTGACGTATCGCTCGGGGACTCGAAGCTTCTGGACCGGGAACCGCCTGGGCTCGATGCGGACGGGCAGTCGCGCCGAACGCTCGCGCCCGTCGGCCGCCTCGGCCGTGACGGTCGCGGCGAACTCGCCGGGCTTCTGGTCGAGAGGGATCGCTGCCCAGCCCGACCAGGCCTCGCTCCGGTCGCCCGAAAGACCCGGCTCGCGCGCCAGGAAAACCTCTCGATCCAGGAAGCGGGCCGAGGCGGACCGCAGCCGCTCCGCCGAGCGCGCCACGATCCGCACCGGCTCCCCCGGGACGAAGCGCCTGGCGCGGGCTTCCACCTGGAGCGGTCCTTCCCCGGACCCTCGGGCCGCAGTGCGGGCGGTATCCGGAGCGAGGACGACGGAGGCGGAGAGGAAAAGCGCCAGCATCGGGGCGGCGATGGTACGGCCCGCGGGCCGTTGCGGCCAAGCCCGCTTCGGCGTATACCGCCTGACCCGGCGGCTCGGGAAAGGAGGGGTTCGGTGCCCTTCGGCGCGGTGTTCGGCGCGGTCGTTTTCGGCGTGCTCGGTCTGTGGATCTTTTACTCGCTCCTGCTGCAGGCGCCGGGGATTCCCGGAAGGGTCGTCGCGGCCCTGCTCCTGGCCTTCACCGGGTCGCTGTCGCTCGGCCTGCTCCTGCAGCGCCGGTGGGCGCGATGGGTGGGCCTCGCGGCGGCCGGACCGTTCCTGGCGTTCGGCTGGATCAGCGTCACGGCACGGGGGTCGGTACTCGACTACACCGCGCTGTTCGGGGCCCTCCTCGCGGCCGTGCTCCTCGCCGTTCCCGCCACGGGGAAGCCGCGCGGCGAAGCGGTGCAGGAAGGGCGCTTCCGGCGCATCGCCGGCGGCCTCCTCGCCGGTGTCGTCATCCTGTCCGCGACAGCGCTGCTCGCGCTCGCCGGTTCGGCCTTCCTGCTTTCTGGCCGGGCTCGAGAGGCGCAATCGTCCCCGCCCCGCGACGCCGCGGCGGGCGCCTCCCACGCTTCCGGCCCCGAGGGCTGGCTCGACTTCTCCGCGGGCGTGGAGCGCGCGAAGGTCGAGGGGAAGCCGGTGCTCGTGGACTTCTACGCGGACTGGTGCGCCCCGTGCCGCGTCATGGAACGGCGGACCTTCCGCGACCCCCGCGTGGTCGAGCGTCTCGCCGAGGTGGTTCCGGTCCGCGTGGACGCGGAGGAGAGCCAGCCGCGCGGTGGCGTGGCCGGCGCCGAGATCGCGGACCGCTACCGGGTGCGCGGGTTCCCGACCCTGGTCCTTCTGGACCCGGCCGGTCCGGAGATCGCTCGCCACACCGGTTACATGGACGCGGAACAGTTCCTGCGGTGGCTCGAGCGGGCGCTGGCGGGCCGGGCAGTGGCGGGCGGTGTCGCTCCGGCAGCCCTTTCCAACTGAGCCCGCCTGGACCACAATCTCCCGCCCTCGAGCGGGAGGTCGCGATGCGCCACAGGCGCCTGTTCATCCCCGGTCCCACCGAGGTCCGGCCCGAGAACCTCGCCTCGCTCGCGCGCCCTCAGGTCGGCCACCGCTCCGAGGAGTTCCACGAGCTCTACCGGCGGGTCACGCACAAGCTCCAGACGGTGCTCGAGACCCGCCAGCGGGTGTTCCTGTTCACGTGCTCCTCGACGGGCGTGTGGGAGGCCGCGGTCCGGAACACCGTGCGGCAGCGCGTGCTCTGCTGCATGCAGGGGGCGTTCTCCGACCGCTGGTTCGAGGTGGCGCGGGCCAACGGCAAGGAGGCCGAACCTCTGCGGGTCGAGTGGGGCAAGGCGATCCGGGCGGAGGCGGTGGATCGCGCGCTCGCCACCGGCCGGTACGACGCCCTCGCCGTCGTGCACAACGAGACCTCGACCGGCGTGATGAACCGGCTCGACGAGATCGCGGAGGTCGTGCGGCGGCATCCGGACGTCACGTTCCTCGTGGACGCGGTCTCCTCGATGGCCGGGGTGCGCATTCCGGTGGACGCCTACGGGATCGACGTCTGCCTCGCAGGAGTGCAGAAGGCGTTCTCGCTTCCGGCCGGCCTCACCGTGGCGGCCGTGTCGGACCGCGCGCTCGAGAAGGCGAGGAGCGTGGAGCACCGCGGGTACTACTTCGACTTCCTCGAGATGGCCCGCTACGACGAGCGGGCCGAGACGCCGGCCACGCCCGCGATCCCGCAGATCCACGCTCTCGACGCCCAGCTCGACGACATCCTCGCGGAGGGACTCGAGGCGCGCGTCGCCCGGCATGCGCTGCTCGCCCGCATCGTCCAGGACTGGGCGCGCGACCGCTTCGCCCTGTTCGCCGAGGAAGGGTTCGCCTCGGCGACGCTGACCTGCGTCGCGAACACCCGAGGCATTTCGGTCGCCTCGCTCAACCGCGAGCTCGGCCGACAGTGGCTCGCGATCTCGAACGGGTACGGAAAGCTCAAGGAGAAGACCTTCCGCATCGGCCACATGGGGGACACGCAGGAGTGGGAGATCCGGGGCCTGCTCGCCACCATGGATCGCATCCTCGGCCTCTGACGGGACGGGAGGGGGCGTGTCCCGCAGGGTGCTGATCTGCGACCCGATCTCCCCCGAGGCGGTCGAGCGCATGCGCGCCGGGGGGCTCGAGGTCGAGGAGAGGACCGGGCTCTCGCCCGAGGAGCTCGGCGAGGCCATCGGCGACTACGACGCGGTGGTCGTCCGCTCGGCCACGAGGCTCGGAGCGCCGCAGCTCGCCGCCGCGCGCAGGCTCCGGCTCGTCGTTCGAGGCGGGGTCGGCACGGACAACATTGACCTCGAGGCGGCTCGCGCGCGGGGGATCGAGGTCCTCAACACGCCGCGGGCCTCGACCGCCTCGGTGGCCGAGCTGGCCCTGGGGCTCCTTCTCGCCCTGGCCCGGCGGATCCCGCAGGCGGACGCCGCCCTCAAGGCAGGCGGCTGGCCGAAGAAGGAGTTCTCGGACGGCATCGAGATCGAGGGCAAGACGCTCGGCATCATCGGCGTCGGGCGGATCGGCGGAGCCCTCGGCCGGCGCGCCTCGGCCCTCGGCATGGTGGTCATCGGAGCGGACAAGGAGCTCGAACCGGCGGGCCGCTTCGAGGGGCTCGAGATCCTCCCCCTCGAGATGCTGCTCCCCCGCGCCGATTTCGTCTCGCTCCACATCCCGCTCGCCGAGGAGGGCCATGCCCAGATCGGGCGCGAGGAGATCGCGCGAATGAAAGACGGGGTCCTGCTGGTCAACTGCGCCCGCGGGGGCGTCGTGGACGAGGAGGCGCTGCTCGAGGCCCTGGAGTCGGGCAAGGTGCGCGGGGCCGCCCTCGACGTGTTCGCCGAGGAGCCGCCGCGCGACCTTCGCCTCCTCCGTCATCCTCGCGTCATCTGCACTCCCCACATGGGTGCTTCGACCCGAGAGGCCCAGGCGCGCATCGGCATGGAGGTGGCGCAGATCGTGCTCGAGCGGCTGTAGCGGTCGGCGGGAGAGAGCGCGACCGCCTGCGCTTTTCTATCTATACTGGAGCAGTGAGCGTTCCCGGAGGTGGCTCCGACATGCCGGCGAGACCCGGGCGATCGTCCTGGCCGGTGCGCAGGTACCGGCTCGGCGGGGAGCCTTCGGACGACCTCGGCGCCACGACGACGCCGGACGAGCGGCTCGCGATGATGTGGCCGCTCGCCCTCGAGGCGTGGTCCCTCGCCCGCCGACCGATTCCCGACTATTCCCGCGCGCAGACCCCCGTGCGCCGATCGCGGCTCGAGGCCTCCTGAGAACTCCCGGGGTCACGTGAACCAGGACTTCCTCGATCTTCTCGGCGCCCTGCTGCGGGCCGGGGCCAGGTTCCTGGTCGTCGGGGCGCACGCCATGGCGGTTCACGGAGTCCCGAGGGCAACCGGGGATCTCGATGTGTGGATCTGTCCGGACACGGCCAATGCGGAGCGGGCGTGGAGGGCCTTGCTCGAGTTCGGCGCGCCCGTTCGCGAGATGGGCGTCTCGCGAGCCGATCTCGAGACCCCGGGCATGGTCGTCCAGATGGGCCTCCCGCCGCGAAGGATCGATCTGCTCACGCAGCTGAGCGGTGTCGGCTTCGAGGAGGCGTGGCCCAACCGCACGGTGGTTCGCGTCGGGTCGCTGGAGGTGCCGTTCCTGGGACGTGCGGACCTCATCCGCAACAAGCGCGCGACCGGCAGGCTGCGGGACCTCGCGGACGTCGAGGCGCTCGAGGGGGAGCGGGAGCCAGGCTAGTCCCTGAACAAGCGTGACGGGAGACGATTCCTCGCGAAAGGGTGACGTCCTAGGATTGCTGTAAACGCGGTGAAGGGGTTGAGCCCCGCCCG
>JBBIHW010000259.1:0-4881 GCA_037446795.1 Acidobacteriota bacterium | reverse complement strand
GAGCCGCTCGAGCGCCTCCGCGAGCGCGCCGGCGTCGCCCGGGGGAACCAGCAGCGCCGATGCGCCCTCCTCGAGCCAGCCCGCGTGGTCCCCGCACGCGGAGGCGACGACGGAAAGCCCGCACGCCATGTACTCGGCGAGCTTGATCGGCGAGAAGTAGAACCGATTCAGTTTCGGGTAGGGCGCGACCGCGATGTCGGCCCGTCGCAGGAGGTCGGGGACCTCGTCGTGGGGGATCGCTCCCGTGAAGCGAACGGCGTGGGCGATGCCGCGCGCGTGCGCGAGTCGCTCGAGCCTCGCCCTCTCCGGGCCCTCGCCCGCGAGGACGAGACGCGCGGCCGGGACGGCGCGAAGGAGCAGAGCGAAGGCTTCCACCAGGTCCGCGAGGCCGTGCCAGGGCTTGAAGCTCCCGGCGAAGACAACGACCGGGCCCCGGTGCCCGTCCTCTCGCGCCACCTTCTTGCCGGAAGGATGGAACCGGTCGGTGTCCACCGCGTTCGGCAGGAGCTCCACACCCCACCGGCTCCCGCGGATCGCCACCGCGCGTTCGACCAGCGCGCTCGACACGCACACCACCCGGTCCGCGCGGCGCAGGAGGAACCGCTCGATCCCCGAGGCCACCTCGGAGAGAGCCAGTCCCCGCCAGCGCGCCTGCTCCTCCGGCAGCGGCGCGTTGACCTCGAGGACGAGCGGTGCGCGGAGCCGTTCCGCGAGGAGCGCCCCGGCGAGCGACCAGAGCGCGTACCGCTCGTAGACGACGTCCACGTCCCCGGGGCCGAGCGGGACGACGTCCGCGAGCTCGCGCGAGAAGGCCAGGACGTCGAGCTCCCAGCGGAGCGCCGGACCGAGACCTCGCAGGGGAGCGCGGCCCGCCGGGGGCGACAGCAGGCGGCAGGGCAGCTCCCACAGCTCCGCCCGGCGGGCGGCGAGGACCGTCACCTCGACACCGCGCCGGAGCAGGCCCGACACCGTCTGCCGGGCGTGGACGGAGGCACCCTTCGTCCCGTCGAGCGGGATGCCGGGATCGGCGTACACAGCCAGGACCCTCACGGACGGCTCCGCGCGGCCACGGCTCCCCCGGCGGCTGCCCGGCGCTCCGGAAGCGCGTCCGGGGGATCCGCCCCGAAGAGCACCGATTCGAGCTCGGCCACGTTCCGCCCGATGTCGAACAGCCTCTCGGCCCGCGCGCGCGCGGCACGCCCCATCCGCTCGCGAAGCCGCGGGTCCTCGAGAAGCGTCTCGAGAGCGCCGGCGAGAGCCGCGGCGTCGGCGGGCTGCACGAGCAGGCCCGTCACGGCGTTCTCGACCGCCTCCGGGATCCCGCTGACCGCCGTCGCCACGACCGGCACGGCCGACGCCATGGCTTCGGGGATCACGGTCGGCAGGCCCTCGCGGTTGCCGTCGCGGCCCACGATCGAGGGGACGGCGGCCACGGCGGCCTGCCGCATGACCTTCGCGACCTCGCCGCGGGGAAGCGCGCCTGCGAGATGCACGCTGCCCTCGAGCCCGAGCTGCCGGACCTGCGCCCGAAGGGCTCCTTCGAGCGGGCCCTTTCCCGCGATCGAGCACCGGAAGCTCACGCCCCTCGCTCGGAGGATCGCGCAGGCTTCGACGAGAACGTCGAAGCCCTTCTTCTCCACGAGCCGGCCGACGGCGAGCACGAGCGGGGGGCCGCCGGCCGCGGGCTGCGGTGCCGGCCGGAAGACGTCGAGGTCCACGCCGTTGTAGATCCGGACGATCCGCCCCGCAGGAACCCGGGGTCCCGCGAGCGCCGCGAGGTGGCGGACGTTCGCGTCGCTCACGGTGACCACGGCCCGCGCCCTTTCGAGCAGGCGCTGCAGCAGCCTCGCGGACCGGTCGCGGTGGTAGATGTCCTTGGCGTGGGCCGTGAACGTGAACGGAAGGCCCGCGAGGATCGAGGCGAACATCGCCGTCGCGGCGGGCAGGCTCGCGAAGTGGGCGTGCAGGTGCAGGCAGCCCGCGGCCTCGACCGCCTCGGCCACCAACGGCGCCCGGAGGAAGGCCTCCCATGACCAGGGGACGTGAAGCAGCGCGAGCCCCAGGGCGCGCGCGTAGCGGCCCGGGGCGCGCCTCGCGGCTCTTCGGTGGGCGGACAGGAACCGCAGGGGCTCGCACCGGAAGTGCTCGGGCAGGTAGCGCACGCGCGCCTCGAGGCGCGCCAGATCCTCGTGAAAGCGGCCGTCGTCCGGCTTCTTCAGGGAAACGATCTCGACGCGCCTTCCCCGCCGCTCGAGCTCGAGCACCTCGGCGAGGACGAAGGTCTCGGAGAACCTCGGGAACATCTTGACGACGTAGGCGATCACGACCGGATTCCCCCCGGTCCCCCCGAGGCCGCGGGCAGTGGCCGCCGCCGTAGCTCCCGGGCGAGGACGCCGGCCACCTTGTCGAGGCCCGTGAACTCCAGCCCCCAGCGCCGCGGGGGCCGCTCCCGGTCGAGCCCGGCCAGGCATTCGCGCGCGAGCGCCTGCGGGCTCGCCTCCTCCGGCGGCAGAACGCGGACGACCCCCCGCTGCTCGAGCCTGCGCGCGCGCAGCAGCTGCTCCTTCCTCGGAAACGTGCGCGGGACGATGACGGCGCGGGCGCCGACATAGGCGAGCTCGCACACCGTGTTGTAGCCGCCCATGGCCACCACGAGGTCCGCGGCCCGGAACAGGCCCGGCATGTCCTCGACGTGCTCGACGAGGGACACCCCCTCGAGGTCCTTCGCCCGCACGCGGAAGCGCTCGCGCTTGCGCGGGCTCATCAGCGGGCCCGTGACAACGACGGACTCGAAGGGAGGCTCGGGGCCGAGTGTTCCGATCGCTTCGAGGAAGTCCCTGACGAGCAGGTTGCCGTCGCCCCCTCCGCCCACCGTCAAGACCACGAGCCTTCCCGTGCGCGGCGCGAAGCGGCGGCGGATGTCCGCAGGGTCCGTCCTCGTCCCGTTCTTCCGGATGTAGCCGACGAAACACGTCCTGGCAGCGACGTCCTGCGGCAAGCCGTAGGCGCGGATCGGGTCGAAGACGTCCCGCTGGCCGTAGACGAGGACGGCGTCGTAGCGGTCGCGGAGGACCTCGACAACCCGGTCCCGCTCCCACGCGCTGCGCACGGCCTCGGGCTCGTCAATGACGTCGCGCATTCCGAGGACCCGGAACGCGCGAGGGCGAGCGCTCTCCAGGTCGTCGAGCGCCGGCAGGACCTCGCGGCACAGGCCGACCGGGTTGTGGTCCACGAGGAAGACGTCGGGCTGGAAGGCGGCGGCAGCCTCCCGGATGATGCGCGATCGCATCCGGACGGTCTGCTCGAGCGTCAGGTCGAGGTCGCGCGAGGCGTAGCGGCCGTCCTCCCCCTTGGTGACCGACGGGAGCTTGAGGTAGTCGCAGCGCGGCGGGTAGGCGAACCAGTGGGCCCGGGGCGCTCCGGTGAGAACGAGGGCCGAGGCACCGGCGAACTCCTCCAGCACGCGCTCGGCGAGTGCGATGGTCCGCCGGACGTGCCCCAGGCCGTAGGAGTCCGGGCTGTAGAACAGAATGCGTGCTCCCGCCCCCATGTCCGGTGCAGAAGAAGGCGGCCGCGGCCGGCTGATACCGTGCTCGAGAACGCCGAGGGCACGGGCACGACTCCTTCCGCGCGCCGTGCCCCCTGGAGAGTTTTCTCTCGGGGCCCGCCGACTCCGGGGGAAGAGCCCTGGCCCCGGCCGCCGGCAGGGGACTATGATCGCCCGCCGGCACGGCGCGGGCTCGACCCGCAGCCATCGGTGCGGGGCGGGATCCCGCACCGACCAAGGAGAGAGGGTTGCCTCGGACCGGCTGGAAGGACGACAGGGAGCTCGTCCGCGCCTGCCGAAAGGGTGACGCGAAGGCCTGGGAGGAGCTGATCCGCCGGTATCGTCGCCTCATCTACTCGATTCCCCACGTGTTCGGCTTCGCGGCGGACCGCGCCGACGAGATCTTCCAGCGCGTCGCGGTGAAGCTCGTCGAGCACCTCGGGGAGATCCGGCGGGTCGAGGGGCTCGCCTCGTGGATCGCCGTGACGGCCCGCCGCGAGTGTCGGTCCTACGCCGAGATGGACGCGCGCTTCGCGTCTCTGGACGAACTGGGAGGGGGCTCCCCGACGCGCAACGATCCGGACATCCTCGAGAGGCTCGATGCGATCGAGCGGGAGCACGCGGTCGCCCTCGCCTTCGAGCGGCTCGACGAGCCCTGCCGGAAGCTTCTCTCGGCTCTCTACGTCGAGGATCCGACCCCGTCCTACAAGGAGATCGCGCAGCGGCTGGGACGGCCCGTGGGGAGCCTCGGCCCGACGCGCGCCCGCTGCCTCGCCAAGCTCGCGGCGCTCTACCGGCGGATGGGGGGGCCGGAGCCGCTGGCCAGGAAACCGGACCGGAGGGCGGCGATCGCGCCCGCTGTCAGAAGGGCCGGCCGCGGTATCAAGCAGGACCGTGCCGGCTCTTGTGCCCACGGAGGGGAGCGATGAGCGGCGATGGCCGTGGACGGAGCAGGGCCGCGCACATGTCGCGGGAGGGGCGCCGCGAGGAGCTCGCGCGGTGCTTGCGAGGCGGACACCTGGTCGAGCCGCCGGAGCCGACGATCCGTCGCGCCCTCGGCCTCGCCCGGGACCTCCCGCGCAAGAGAGGCTGGATCGCCTGGGTTGCCGACCTCGTCTTCGACTCGGCCCTCTCGCCGCAGCCCGCCGGGATCCGGGCCGCCGGCCGCGAGGAGCGGCGGCTGCTCTACCGCGCCCGTCCTCCGTCGCGGGGGCGAAGCCACGAGAATGCGGAGCTCGACCTGCGCCTGAGGCGCGATCCGCGCGGCGGCGTCGAGCTGACCGGTCAGCTCCTCCCGCCGTGGCCCGGCGCCCGGGTGATCGCCCGGGCGGGCC
>JBBIHW010000258.1:0-4883 GCA_037446795.1 Acidobacteriota bacterium | reverse complement strand
GGTGACGTCCGGCTTTCGCCGGGGTGACGTCCGGCTTTCGCCGGGGTGACGTCCGCGCCGTGGTGACGGCGCCCGCGCGTTCTCGTCGAGCCCCGCCCGACGACCATGGCCGACCGATCCCACCGTTCGCCGACCGTGCTCGCCCTCGTCGGGGCGGCCGCTGTCGCCCTGGCCGCGGTGCCGTATCTGCCGGGGCTTCCCGGCGACTTCGTCTACGACGACCACCGCCTGATCGTCGGAAACGACGGCCTCAAGCGCCCGCTCGACCTCGGGCGCGCCTTCCTCCGCGACTACTACGCCTCCGATACGGACCGGATGGGGCTCGGCTACTACCGCCCGTTCGCCGTTCTTTCCAACGAGTTCGACTACCGGCGCGGAGGAGGCCGCCCCGCCCCGTTCCACGCCACGAACATCGCCCTCCACGCCGGGAGCACGCTGCTCGTCTTCCTCCTCGCGGTGCGCCTTTTCGGGGGGAACGCACTCGCGGCCGGCTTCGCGGCGGGGCTTTTCGCTCTGCACCCCGCCCACGCCGAATCGGTCGCGTTCATTTCGGGCCGGGTGGATCCGCTCGCCACGTTTTTTTCTCTCGCGACGGTGCTCGCCCACCTTCAGGCGAACCACGCTGCGACCCCCCGGGCCTGGCGCGCGGCGGTCGGCGGCGCCTGGCTCGCAGCGCTCCTTTCGAAGGAGGTCGCAGCGGTCGTTCCGGCGATCGTCTTCCTGATCGAGAGCGCCGGGGAAGGTCGGCCGGGCCGGCAGGACGTCTTGCGGCGCTCCTCCCGATACGCCCCGTACCTCGTCGTCGCCTCGGTCTACCTCGCCTTGCGGGTCGTCGCCCTCGGCGAGCTTCTCCCGCCCGGGCCGGAAGGGGAGGCCTTCTCGCCCGCACGCCCGTTCGTCGTTGTCGGAACCTACATCGCCTGGCTCGTCCTTCCCCCTCCCGGCCTTCACCTCGAGCCCTCGCCGCCGGCCGGGGGCCTCGCGGTCGGCGCGGCCCTGCTCGCCGTCGGCTTCGCCGCGGCGGCGCTGCTCGCCTGGCGGCGCGGGTCGAGGGTCGAGGCGGCCCTCGCCGGCTGGTGCGTTCTCGGCCTCCTTCCCGTCTCCCAGGTGAAGCCGCTCGAGACGGTCCTCTCGGAGCGGTTTCTCTACCTCCCGAGCGCGGGGATGTCGCTGCTGCTCGCGGGGCTTCTCGCCGGGCCCAGGGCGACGGGGTCCACTGCGCCGCGAGGCGCGCGCCTTCGCGCGCTCGGCCCGGGGCTTCTCGCCGTCGTTGCCCTCGGCTACGGGGCGATCTTGCTGCCTCGCGTCTCGACCTGGCGGGACGAGATCGCGCTCTGGCAGGCGAAGGAACGGGAGGACGGGGGCTCCATCAAGGCCCGGCTCAACCTGGCCCGCGCCTACGCGCGGCGCGGAGATCGTGAAAACTCGCGACGCTGGTACGAGGCGACCAAGCGAATCGCCCCGGCCCTCGCCGCGGGCCTCGACGCCGAGATCGCCCGCCTCGGCGCGCTCCTCGGCTCGGACGAGTACGAAGCCGCGCTGCGCCGCGCGATCGAATCCCTCCCGAACGACGGCGCCCTCTGGAACAACCTCGGCTTCCACTTGCTCGAGAAGAGGGACACGGCGGGAGCGAAGGAGGCGTTCTCGAACGCCGTCCGGCTGACGCCGATGCGGGCGAGCTGCTGGCTCGGTCTCGCCCTCGTCCATCTGCGCGCCGGCGAGTGGGAGCAGGCGGCCGAGGCCTCCTCCCGCGCGGCGGCGCTCGACCCCTCCCTCGCCCTCGCGAGAGCGGTGCTCGCCGAGTGCCGCGTGAGGCAGGGAAGGCCGTGCGAGGCGCTGGCGATCTCCGAGGGCCTGCGGCTCGACTCCGAGGCCGACCAGGCCACGCTCGATCGCGTCCGGGCCGCCGCCCGCCGCGCCTGCCCCGGGCCGTAGGGAGCGAACCGGCGCCCGCCTTTCTGGATGAGGCTTTCGGCGTGCGGTATGCTCCGGGCCCCGGAATCGAACGGTGAAAGGCGCGGCGAGCTTGCGCCCGCCGTTCCCCGATCGGGAGAGGAATCCACGATCCACCGCAGAGCGTCGCCGTCGTTTCTGCTCGCCCTGGCCTTGCTCGATGGGGGCCGGTGCGGGGGAACGCCGCGGGGCCGGCACGAAGCCGCGCCGTCCCCGGCGCCTCCGCCGCCGAAAGCGGTCATCGTCGTGACCATGGAAGGCTGGTGGGCGCCCGGGGATCCGGAAGATCCCTTCGGTGTGGATTTCCTTCCGGGCTCCGTGAGGTTCGAGGATGTCACGACGCCGTGCCCGCAGCCACGGCCCGCCGTCGCTTCCATCCTCACGGGTCAGGCTCCGGACCGGCTCGGCGTCCAGGACAACGCGAACACGCCGCTTCCGTCCGGTGTTCCGACCCTCCCGAGCCTTCTCGCAGAGCGCGGCTTCGAGGCGGCCGCCTTCGTCGCGAACCCGCTCCTCGGCTTCGGAAGCGGCCTCGAGCGGGGCTTCGGCCTCGTGGACGCGCCCAACGATTTCGTGGCGGGTCCCTTCCGCCGCCTGCCTCCGGTGCGGAGCCCCGAGGAGATCGGCGAGAACTTGATCTCCTGGATCGGAAGTCTCTCCCCGGACTCGCGCCTTTTCGCATGGGCCCATCTTTGCGGGTTCGAGCCGCCGCAGCGCCGCACGCCGCGAGAGAAGGCCCCGGAGCCCAGGACGAGCCCCGCCCGCGTGCGCGAGGCGGTGGCGAAGATCGCCGCACGGCTTCCCGAGGTCGCGAAGGGGCGCGAGGTCGTCCTCCTCGTCGCGGGCGCTGCCGGCCGGCTCGACCCTGACCGAGGCGAGGCGAGCGGCTACTTCCTCGCTCCCGAAGTACTCGACGTTCCCTTCTTCCGCCTCCCGATCCCCCCGAGACAGGAACCGGAATTCGCCCGGGCCGGTCCGCTCTGGCTTCCCGATGTCGCCGCGCTCGTCGCGAAGGAGGCGGGGCTCGACCGCGCGTTTCCCGACGGGTCCTGGCCGCCGTCGCCGGAGCGGAACGGCTCGCGCCCGCGCCGCGCCTGGACGTGGCTCGGCGCGAGGGAGTTCGGCTGGCCGGCCGAGTGGGCGGTGATCGGCCCGGATCTTCTTCTCGTGAAGCAGTCCGGAACGACGCCGCCGGTTGCGATCTCGCGGCGGGACGGAAAGCCGGCCGGCGTCTCGCCCCCCGCGGAGCTTCTCCGCGCTCTCGAGGAGAGGCCCGGCCCCGAGGAAGACCTTTTCCGCGCCATGCCCGCGCTTCCAGACTCCCTGCGCGAGGCTGTCGCGGGGGCCGGGATCGAGATCCCCGCCCCGCCGCCACCGAAGCCCCCCGCCCCGCGGCGCGACCGCATGGCGGCGATCCCGCTCATCGAGAAGGCGCGACGGCTCGCCCTCGAGGGAGCGCCGCGCCAGGCCAAGCGGGCCTACGACGAGGTCCTGAAGGTGGATGCCGGGAACGCCGGTGCTTCTCTCGAAGCCGGCGAGATCCTGGCTCTGTCGGGGATGGCCCGGCTCGCGAGGCCCCCCCTCGAGGCCGCGGTCGCGGCCCGGCCCGGCTGGGCCGACGCCTGGCACTGGCTCGGCCACCTCGCCTTCATCGAGAAGAACATCGAGAAGGCCGAGGCGTACGTGCGCGTCGCGGATTTCCTGACGCCCGGTCACGGCGACGTTCTTTACGATCTCGCCTGCGCGGCCTCCCTGCGAGGCGACCTCGCTTCGGCCGAGGACTACCTGCGGAAGGCCTGGCAGGCGGGCATGCGCCTCGTGGACCACATCCAGGCCGACCCCGACCTCAGGAACCTCCGCGAGGACCCCCGCTTCGCCCGCTTCATGCAAGAGGTCGTCCATTGAGGCGCGAGACGGTCGCGATCCTTCTCGCCGGAGCCGCCGCGGTCTGCGGCTGCGCGCGGCACCCGGTGGCGCGCGACATCCTGCTCGTGACGTTCGACACGACCCGCGCGGACCACATCGGCTGCTACGGCGCCCGGGACGCCGACACCCCCACACTCGACAGCCTCGCCTCGGAAGCCGCCCTCTTCGAGCACGCCGTCGCCCCGGCGCCGGTCACGACCCCGAGCCACGCCTCCATCTTCACCGGGCTCTACCCGTACCGGACCGGCGTCCGCTACAACGGGATCCACGTCCTCGCCGCCTCCTACACGACCCTCGCCGAGAAGCTCAAGGAAGCGGGGTTCGTGACGGGGGCCGTGGCCTCCTCCTTCGCCGTCGCGACCCGGTTCGGCCTTTCGCAGGGGTTCGACTCGTACGAAGACCTCTTCGCCGGGGAGTCGCCCAAGGGCCGCCTCCCGTCGGACGAGAGGAGCGCGAGCGAGGCCGTGGATCTCGGCATGCGGTTCTGGACCGCCCACAAGGGGCGCAGGCGTTTTCTCTGGGTCCACCTCTACTCCCCCCACTGGGAGTACCGGCCTCCCTTCCCGTACTCTGCCCGCTTCTCGACCCGCCCCTACGCGGGGGAGATCGCCTACGCCGACCACGAACTCGCCCGGCTGTTCGAGCTGCTGCGGAAGGAAGGGGACTGGGCGGGCAGTCTCCTCCTCGTCGCCGGCGACCACGGGGAAGGGCTCTACGAGCATGGCGAGCGGTGGCATTCGAATCTCGTCTACGAGACCACGATGCGGGTCCCGCTTCTCGTGAAGCCCGCCGGCCGCTCCCGCGCGAAGCGAATCGCCGAGCCCGTGAGCCTCGTGGACCTGTTCCCGACGATCCTCGATTACGCAGGCCTCGGCGTGCCCGAAGGGCTCGACGGCGTCTCCCTGGTCGCCGCCGTCCGGCGCGGCCACGCTCCCTCCCGCCCGATCTATTTCGAGAGCATGGCGGGAAACATCAACTACGGGTGGAGCCCGCTCCACGGACTG
>JBBIHW010000257.1:0-4922 GCA_037446795.1 Acidobacteriota bacterium | reverse complement strand
CATGACCCGTCCTCGCACGCGCTTGGCAGGCGCGCTCGCCGCGGCCATCGCCGCGGGAGTCGCCGTCGTGTCCGTCCCGTCCTCGATCGCCGCGCCGGCTGCGAGCCGCCGCGCCGCAGCGGCGGAGTCGCGCCCGGCGCCCGATGTCGTCGTGGACATCAACAAGGCCGCCGCCGCGGACCTCGTGGCCGTGCCCGGCATCGGCAAGGCCCTCGCGCAGCGGATCGTGGATTTCCGCGAGAAGAACGGGCCGTTCCAGGAGGTGGACGACCTCCTGAAGGTGCAGGGGATCGGCGAGAAGTCGCTCGAGAAGCTCCGCCCGTTCCTGACCTGCAGCAAGCCGTCGAAGTAGGCCGATGGCGACAGAGCGCGGGATCACGGTCGCGGAACTCGTCGCGGTGCTGGGGATCGCGGGCCTGGTGCTCGTCGTCGCCATCCCCGCCGCGGCCTACGTGCGCGACCGCGGCCGCGCCGCGGCCGGGGCCCGCTACATGGCCACCCGCTTCCAGGCGGAGCGCTGGAAGAGCGTGGCGCAAAGGAACGCCCGCGGATTCGCGTTCGAGCGCGCGGGCGGCGGCTGGCTGTTCCGGCTCGTCGAGGACGGCAACGGCAACGGCCTCCTCACCAGCGAGATCCGGCGCGGCGTGGATCGCGTCCTCAGCGGCCCCCACCGCCTCGAGGAGTTCGTGGAGGGCGTGCGGCCCGGCTTTCCTCCGGGAGGACCTTTCCCGAAGATCCCCCCGGACACCGGGCTCATCACCCAGACGGACGACCCGGTGCAGTTCGGGGCGAGCGACCTCGTCTCGTTCACGCCCATCGGCAGCTCCTCGAGCGGGACGCTCTATCTCACCGACGGGCACGAGGCGCTCTACGGCGTGGTCCTGTTCGGTCCCACGGTACGCGTGCGGGTGTGGCGGTACGACCCGAGGACGGGGCGGTGGACGCGCTGAAGGGGCTCGTGGGCGCCCCGCCGCCCCCGAGCCCGGCGCTCGACCGGAGGCTGCGGGCGTTCCGCGCCACCGACGCGTTCGTGTTCGCGGTCTTCCATGGGGTCCGGGATCTGCCTCGGGCCGAGGGCCAGCTGCTCGCGTCCGAGATCCGCAAGCTCGCCGCACGGGTCGGCGGCGCGCTCGTCGGGGCCGCCCAGGCGCCCGGAGGCGTCCGGGAGGAACGACGCGAGGTCGCGCGGGCGCGCGCGGGGCTGCTCGAGCTTCGCTACTACCTCTACCTCGCGCGCCGGCTCGGAGTCTTCGACCTGAAACGATACCGCGCGCTCGCGGCGAGCCAGGACGCGGCGCTCCGGGAACTCGACCTGCTGCTCGGCGCGGGCCCCGACTCTTCGGCCGGTGCAGGGCGGCTCCTCCCGCCGCCCGACAGCTCCTGAACGGAACGCTTCGACAGCGGCGCAGGCGGGCTCCCACGCCATCCCACCGCGGCGCTCCGGGACGCCGCGGTCTCGCCGAGCCCGATGGCTCCACCCCCACGGCTTGTTCCCTCGTTTCCCTCGCCATCGTTTCCGCCCGAGCCCGCCGCGCCGTCCCGGACTGGATGTGCTAGCCTTCGGGCATGGTGGCGGGCTTCCTCGCCGTCGCCCTCGCGAGCTACGCCGCAGGCATCGGACTCAGCGCGGTCGCCAGCGCGCCGCGGCGCGAGCACCTGCAAGGGATCGCGGGCTGGGTGCTCGCCGCCGGCTGGCTGGCCCATCTCGGCGCCGTCGTCGCGCAGGGTGTCTCCACCGGCCGACTGCCCCTGGCGAGCCTTCCCGAGTACCTTCTCGTTCTCGGCTGGGTCGTGCTCGGCCTCCACCTGCTGGTGTGGTTCCGGTCGAGGATCGCGGCGGGCGCGCTCGTGCTCGCGCCCCTGGCCTTCGCGCTGGGGCTCGTGGCGCTGCTCTGGCCCGGGCGCCCCGCGGCCCTGCCCCCCGCGCAACTGCGCGGGCTCTTCCTCGTGCACACGACCTCGAGCACCCTGGGCATGGCCTGCGTGGCGGTGGCCTTCGCGATGAGCCTCATCTATCTTCTCCAGGACCGCGCGCTCAAGGCGAGGAACCGGCCGAGGATCCTCCGGTTCCTCCCCTCCCTCGACAGCAGCGATCGGATCGGTCACCTGGCGCTGCTGTGGGGCTTTCCGCTGCTGACGGTGGGCGTCGTCACGGGCGGGCTCTGGAGCGCGGAGGTCCACAATCGCTTCTGGGTCGGCGGCCCCAAGCAGACCTTCCCCGTGCTGGCATGGGGCGTGCTCGGGATCGTACTCTACAGCCGCATCGTGCAGGGGTTCACCGGACGCCGGTCCGCCTACCTGACGATCTTCGGCTTCGCGCTGGGCCTCTTGACCGTCCTGGGCATGACGACCTGAGCCGGAAGCGATGCTCGTCCTGGCCGGCCTGAATCACCGGAGCGCGCCGCTGGCCCTGAGGGAGAGGCTCGCCTTCCCGGAGGCTGCCATCCCCGGGGCGCTCGCGCGGCTCGTCCGGATCGAGTCGGTCGAGGAGGCCGTGGTCCTCTCCACGTGCAACCGCGTGGAGGTCGTGGCCTGGGCGCCCGCCGGCCAGCCCGTCGCCGCGCGGCTGCGCGCCTTCCTGTCCGAGGAGAGCGGCGTCCCGGCCGCGGACCTCGCCCGGCACGGTTACGAGTTCGAGGGGCTCGCCGCCCTGCGTCACACGCTGCAGGTCGCCTGCGGCCTCGACTCCATGGTCCTCGGCGAGCCACAGATCCTCGGACAGCTCCGCCGGGCGTACCTCGTCGCCGTCGAGGCCGGCGCCGCGGGCCCGAACCTGAGGAGGCTCTTCCCGCGGCTGCTCGCCGCGGCGAGGAGGATCCGGCGAGAGACCGGGCTGTCCCGCCGGGCTCTGTCCGTCGGACACGCCGCGGTGGCGCTGGCGCGAAAGATTTTCGGGGACCTGCGGGGCAGGGCGGTCCTCGTGCTCGGGTCGGGGAAGATGGCGGAGCTCGCGGCGCGGCAGCTCGCCGCCCACGGTGCGGCGGGCCTCGCCGTGGCGAGCCGGACCTACTCCCATGCTCTCGAGCTCGCCGAGCGGACCGGCGGGACGGCGGTCGCTTGGGAGGAGGCGCCCGCGTTCCTGCGCAAGGCGGACGTCGTGGTGACCGCGACCGGGGCTCCGGAGCCGGTCCTCCGCAAGAGCGACGTGCAGCAGGCGATGCGTGCCCGCCGCAACCGCCCGCTGTTCATCGTGGACATGGCGGTGCCGAGGGACGTGGAGGAGTCGGTCAACGAACTCGAGAGGGTCTACGTCTACGACATGGACGCCCTGCACGGCGCGGTGGACTCGGAGCTGGAGAAGCAGCGGCACGCCGCCGAAAGCGCCCTGCGCCTGATCGAGGCGGAACTGCCCGCGCTCGGGCGGATCTGGCAGGCCCGGGAGGTGGTACCGACCATCGTGGCGCTGCGGGACCGGTTGCACGAGGTGGGCCGCAAGGAGCTCGACCGGCTCCGACACAAGCTCGGCCCGCTGAGCCCGCGCCAGGAAGAGGCGGTGCGCGAGCTCGCGTACGCGATCATCCAGAAAGTCCTCCACCGCCCTGTGCGTCACCTGAAGGGCGCCGCCGCGAACGGCTCGCTCGAGGATCTCGAGCGGCTCTACCGGGAGATCTTCGATCTCCCGCGGGCCGCGTCGGAAGAGGGGACGGAGGCGTCGCCAGTCTGCGGGAGGACGCGGGGGGTTTCGGGCGAGGGCCTGGCCCGGTGAGCCGATGCGCCGGCTGAGGATCGGCACGCGCGGCAGTGCGCTCGCCCTGTGGCAGGCCCGCCACGTGCGCGACCGGCTGCGGCGCGCGCACCCCGGGCTCGACTTCGAGCTCGTCGCACTGCGCACGCGGGGCGACCGGGAGGACTGGGTGCCGGCGCGAGTCGGCGAGAAGGGGGTCTTCGTCCGCGAGATCCAGCAGGCGCTCCGGCGCGGCGAGGTGGACCTCGCGGTCCACAGCCTGAAGGACCTCCCGAGCGGGGACGCCGAAGGGCTGGCGTTCGGCGCCACGCTCGAGCGGCACGATCCCCGCGACGCCCTCGTCACCCCCGACGGGCGCGCCCTCGAGGATCTCGCCGCGGGAACGCTGCTCGCCACGACGAGCCTCAGGCGCCGCGGCCAGCTCCTTCACGCTCGGCCGGACCTCCGCTTCACCGAGATGCGCGGCAACGTGGACACGCGCGTCCGCAAGATGCGCGAGGGCGCCTGCCAGGGGCTGGTGCTGGCGCTGGCCGGGATCGAGCGGCTCGGGCTGCGCGACGCGACGGTCCGGCCGATCCCGACGGATCGGTGCCTGCCCGCCGTCGGCCAGGGCGCCATCGTCGTCGAGCTGCGCGCCGACGACGCGCAGGCGCGGGAGCTCGTCGCGGTGCTCCACGATCGGGACGCGGCGCTCGAGGTCGCCTGCGAGCGCGCGTTCCTGCGCCGCCTCGGCGGCGGCTGCCTCGCCCCGGCCACGGCGTTCGCACGGGTGGGCGCCGGTCGCATCCGCGTCGAGGGCGTGGTCTGCGATCCGGATGGACGCCGGCTGGTCCGGCGATCGGCCGAAGGCCCCGAGGCGCGCGCGGAGGAGATCGGGCAGAGCCTGGCTGCCGAGCTGCTCGGCTCCGGCGGCGCGGACATTCTTCGTGAAGTGCGGGAGGCGGCCGGCGCGTAGCCGGCCCGGGAGGCCGGAGGAGGGCGGCCGGGGGCGGAGCCTCCCCCTCGTCGGCCGCGTCATCCTGTGCGCGGGGCTGCGGGGAGACGACC
The DNA here is from genome assembly GCA_037446795.1 of Acidobacteriota bacterium. Taxonomy (GTDB): domain Bacteria; phylum Acidobacteriota; class Polarisedimenticolia; order Polarisedimenticolales; family JBBIHW01; genus JBBIHW01. Next base: position 190 of record JBBIHW010000257.1, on the reverse strand, counting down.
TCGCCGAGCGGCTCGAAGCGCTCGGTGCGCGGGTCGAGCCGAGGCCCACCATCGCCGTCGAGCCGCCGGCCGACCTGGAGCGCGCGCGTCGGATCCTCGGGCGGCTCGGCGACTACGACCTGCTGGTGTTCACGAGCGTGAGCGGCGCCCGCTCGTTCGCGCGGCTCGCCGGGGCGGACCGAGCGCGGGT
>JBBIHW010000256.1:0-4966 GCA_037446795.1 Acidobacteriota bacterium | reverse complement strand
CTCGTGAACGGCGAGGCGATCACGGCCGAGCAGTTCCTGAGGGAGCTCGGCTCGATCCACGAGGGCGGCTCGCCGGCGGAGGCCCCCCGCGGGCGGCCGGACACGCGGGCCCTCCTCGACCGGCTGATCACGGCGCGCCTGCTCGCACAGGAGGCCCGCAACATCGGCCTCGACGAGCTTCCCGAGTTCCGGCGCGAGATGGACTCGTTTCGGCTCGAAACCCTGGAGCGGCTGCTCCTGGAGAGGCGGGTGCGGGGGATCCGGCAGGCGGACGCGGGCTCCGTCGAGCGGCGCCGCCGGATCCTCGTGGGCCAGGCGAGGCTCGCGAGCGTCCGGGTGAGGGACGAGGCGACCGCCAGGGAGGCGAGCGGGCGCATCCGGTCCGGGGTCCCGTTCGATGCCGTTGCGAGCGAGCTCGTCGCGGCGGGCGGGGCGACGCCGTCGGGTCCCGATGGAGTGGTCAGGCTGTCGGAGCTGCCCGCGCAGGTCGCGGAGGTCGTGGCTGCGCTCGAGCCCGGGAGGACGAGCCCCCCGATCGCAGTCGAGGGAGGCTTCCTGCTGGTCCATCTGCTCGAGCTGCACGCCCCGGAGGACCCCGCCTCGCGAGACCGAGCGAGGGAGGAGGCGCTCGGAGACGAGCGGCTCGAGGCGATCGGCCGGTACACGGACGACCTCGAGCGGCGTTACGCGAGAGTGAACCGGGAGCTGTTCGACGCGCTCGATTTCGAGGAAAAGGGGCCGGGGCTCGAGGCGCTCGAGCGGGACCAGCGCGTCCTCGTGGAGATCGAGGGCGGGAGCCCGATCACCGTCGCCGAGCTCGCCCGCAGCCTCTCGCGGCGCTTCTTCCACGGAGCGGCGCGCGCGGCCGAGCGGGGGCAGCTCAACCAGGCCAAGGCCGCTGCCCTCCACGATCTCATCGTGCGAAGGACCACGGTGGCGGAGGCGCTGCGGCTGGGTCTCGATCGGACCGACGCGTTCGGGACCGCGGTCGCCGAGCACGAGCAGGCGGTGCTGTTCGGCTTGTTCGTCCGCAAGGTGATCGCGCCCGAGGCGCGGCTCGCCGAGGAGGAGGTGCGCCGCTTCTTCGCGGAGCGCGCCGCCGACTACGCGGCACCCGAGCGCGTGCGGCTCGAGGCGCTCGCGTTCGGCAGCCGCGAGGCGGCCGAGCAGGCGCTCGCGAAGCTCCAGGCCGGGGCGGATTTCGAGTGGACGCGCCAGAACGCACCCGGCCGGCTCGACCCGGCGGCGGTCGAGTCCCCGCCGGAGCTGCGGGGGGCGCTGGTCCCGATCACGGACCTTCCGGAGGAGATCCGCAGGAGCCTCGTCGGCGCGCGCGCGGGCGACTTTCGAATCCACTCCGCTCCGTCCGGTCCGCACTACGTCCTGCGGGTCCGCGAGATGCTGCCGCGCTCCGTGCCGGCGTTCGAGGACGTGAGGGAGGACGTGGCGCGGAGGGCGACGGGCGAGCGGATGAAGATGCTGGTGGACGAGTGGGCCCGGAAGCTGCGGGCGGCATCGAAGGTCGAGATTCGCGCGACCGCGGCGAGGCTGCGCGAGCTCGCGGGGCGCGAGCGCGAGAGTCGTCCATGAGCCGCCGCCCGCGGCCGGCCACCGGCGCAGCCGCGCTCGCCGTCGGCGGGTTCGCCCTGCTCGCCGTCGCGGCGCTCGTGCTCGCCCCGGACCGCGGCGCGATGGCCGAGACCAGGCGTTTCAAGCCCAAGGCCTGCCTCGACTGCCACGCCGAGTTCGGCCGCAGGACCGGCGCCCGGAAGAACCTCCATCCCGGCGTGGCACCGGCTCGCTGCGAGGACTGCCACCTCCGCCACGGCCTCGTCCCGAAGCTCATCCTCAAGGAGGAGGGCAACGCCCTCTGCCTCTCGTGCCACCCCGAGCAGGCGATCGGCCTCGACCGCGAGCACGTGCACGGCGCCCTTCGCGAGGGCGAGTGCACGCTCTGCCACGATCCGCACGGCGCCGCCGCACCGCACCTGCTCAAGGCAGAGGGGGGCGAGGTCTGCACCGCGTGTCACGACCGGTCGGCCTACGAGAAGCCCGTCGTCCACCGGGTCCTGGCCACCGACGGCTGCCGCGCCTGCCACCTGGCCCATGCCTCCGAGCAGCCCGACCTGCTGGCGAAGCCCGCCACGGAACTCTGTCTTTCCTGTCACGACGCAGGCGAGAAGCCCCTCCGCGAGGCGCACGGCGGCTACCCGGTCGAGCGATCGAGCTGCCTCGGCTGTCACGACCCGCACAGCTCGGGAAAGCCCGGACTTCTCGAGGCGAGCGTCCACGCCCCGGTGGCGAGCGCGGGCTGCTCGGACTGCCACGCGCCTGCCGGCTCGCCCTCCCCGTTCGAGGTCACGGCGAGCGGTGCGGATCTCTGCGCGCGCTGCCACGACGCGGAGAGCCTGCGCTCGGGCGGGGTGCATGTCCACGCTCCCTTCGCGGCGGGCTCGTGCGAAGCGTGCCACGATCCGCACGCCTCGCCGAATCCCGTCCTCCTCGCGCGCCGGGGCAACGCGCTGTGCGCCGGCTGTCACGAGGATCAGGCGGCGGCGTTCACGACCGCCCACCGGGCGGTGACCGAGGGCGAGGGCTGCCTCTCCTGCCACGCTCCGCACGCCGCGGGCGAGCCGAAGCTCCTCGTCTCGCGCGAGAGCGAGCTGTGTTTCGGCTGTCACGAGCGGGAGAAGCAGGCCCTCGCGGCAGCCGTCCCGCATGCGCCCTTCCGCGAGGGGAAGTGCGTCTCCTGCCACGACCCTCACGGGTCGCCCGCGAGCGGTCTTCTGAAGAACAGGGAGGACAGGGTCTGCTTCGAGTGCCACAGGGCCGAGGAGGTGAGCTTCCGCAAGCCCGGGGTCCACATGCCGGTTCTCGCGGGCAGCTGCAGCGGCTGCCACCGCGCTCACGGGTCCGCGGAGGGGCACCTGCTCGCGGCGGCCGGCGCGGAACTGTGCAAGCGCTGCCACGGCGACCTCGGCGCGGGCGAGCAAGCCGTGGCGCGACACGCGCCGTTCGAGGCAGGCGACTGCCTGACGTGTCACGATCCCCACGCCTCGGCCGAGCCGTCGCTCGCGACCGCGGGCCCGCTCGAGCTGTGCACCGGGTGTCACTCGGATCTCCCCGACGCGTTCGCGCGCGCGAAGACGGTGCATGCCCCGGCTGCCCGCGGCGACTGCCTGAGCTGCCACAGCCCGCACGCCTCGAAGCTGCCGGCGCTGCGGCGCGCCCCGGGGCCGGACCTCTGCGCCGGCTGTCACGAGGACGTCCGGAAGGCGCTCGAGGCGGGAAGCGCCCACCCTCCCGCCGCGCGCGACTGCCTGCGCTGTCACGCCCCGCACGCCGCAGCGGAGCCCGCGCTCCTCGTCCGGGGACAGCAGCCCCTCTGCGGCGAGTGTCACGATCTCGGCGCCGAGTCGTTCTCGAGGGCCCACCTGGGAATCGCACCTGCCGCCATGGACTGCTCCGGCTGCCACAGCCCCCATGCATCGGCCGACCCTGGACTGTTCCGGGAGACCGAGCACGCCCCGTTCGCCGGACGCTCCTGCGAGGAGTGCCATGTGGTGGCCGGGCGTTAGCCGCGACCGTCGGCACCGCCCCGACGAAGGCGGGTCAGCCCGGCGTGCGCCGGGCTCCAGGAGGCTGCGGCCTCGTCGGGGAGCTGACTGGATTCCGGCTTCCGCCGGAATGACGTCCGTCCTCCTCGCCGGAATGACGTCCATCCTCCTCGCCGCCGGGCTCGCCGCCACACCTCGGCTCGCGGCACCGGCCGGAGACGACGCGCTCCGCCTGAAACCGGGTGCGAGAGGCAAGCTGTGCCTCGAGTGCCACGCGGACTTCCGCGAAAAGCTCTCGCTCTCCTCCGTCCACACGCCCGTCAAGGGCGGGGACTGCACGGGCTGCCACAGCCCGCACGCGTCGAGCCACGGCAAGCTCCTGGCCGACGAGCCCGAGCGGATCTGCCTCCGCTGCCACGAGAGGGTTCTCCCCGCCGGGGCGGCGAGCGCGCACGAGGTCGCCTCTCGCGGCCAGTGCGTGCAGTGCCACGACCCGCACGCCTCGGGCCACGAGGGGAACCTGCTCCGCGCGGGGAACGACCTCTGCCTCGGCTGCCACCAGGATCTCGGGCGGGAGATCGCGTCGAGCTCCTTCAAGCACGCGCCGGTGGGCAGGAGCTGCCTCGGCTGCCACGACCCGCACGCCTCCACGCGGTCGGGTTCCCTGCTCGTGCGGGAGGAGCCGGCGCTGTGCGCCTCTTGCCACAAGCCGGACGCTCCCGCATTCGTCAAGGCCCACGCAGGCTATCCGGTCACCCGCGGCCGGTGCACCTCGTGCCACGACCCGCACGGCTCGAGCCAGCGGGGACTGCTGTGGGCGAGCGCCCATCCGCCCGTCGCGGGGCGCATGTGCGCGCAGTGCCACGCCGCCGCTTCCTCCCCGGATCCGCTCGCCACGAAACGCGAGGGGCTCGACCTCTGCCGCCCCTGCCACGCGGGTCTGGTGAACGCGACGCTGTCGGCCCGCCGGGTGCACTGGCCGGTCCTCGACCCGCGGGGCTGCCTCCATTGCCACGCGGCGCACGGGGCGCGGCAGAAGCCGCTTCTCCGGGAGCCCATGAGGCCGCTTTGCGGCAGCTGCCACGGCGACGTCCTCCGGAGGGCGGAGCGGTCGAGGACCAAGCACCCGCCGGTCGAGGAGGGGGCCTGCACGGCCTGCCACGCCCCTCACGCGGGAGAGGAGGCCTTCCTCCTCTCGCAGCCATCGCTCGAGGGAGTCTGCGGGACGTGCCACGACTGGAAGGCCCACTCCTCCCATCCCATCGGAGATCGCGTCGTGGATCCGCGTAACCCCAACCTCCGCGTGGACTGCGCGAGCTGCCACCGCTCCCACGGCACGCCCCACGAGCACCTGACCCATCTCGACTCGAAGCGGCCGCTCTGTCTCGAGTGCCACGAGGAGTTCGGGA
>JBBIHW010000255.1:0-4977 GCA_037446795.1 Acidobacteriota bacterium | reverse complement strand
GAGCGCGCCGATCGCAGCCTTCACGGCGGGGCCCACCGCGGCCGCGATGCGTCCGGCCGACCGGAGCGCGTCGAGGGAGGCCGCGAGCGTGCGGCCTCCCGCCTGCATCGCTTCCGTGACCCGGTTCAGGCGTCTCGTCGCTTCCCCGAGCTCCTGGATCAGTGCGTCGGCCCGGCGCCCCGTCGTCTCGAAGAAGTCCTGGGCGCTCCGGAGCGTGCGTCGCAGCTGCACGAGCGCCGGGATCGCGGCTCCCACGAGAAGGGCCAGGAGCGCGAGCGACGCGACGAGGACAGCCTCGAGAACCATCGGTTCTCCGCGTTCTTCCCGGACGTCGAGGGATTCCGAACCGAGCCTACAACACGCTCCGCCCGGTCGCAATCCTCGGCGGGATCGGGCGGGGGCGCGCCGTTGCTCGAACGGGCCCGATCCGGTCCGCTCGCCCGCAGGAACCCGGAAAGCCTTGGAAGCTTTCATTCGGGCCGAAGACGCGCGTGACAATCGGCTCGCGCCACCTATATTGGCGAAGGGTTCGCCTCCCGGGGCTGGGGCATGGCCGAGATCCTGCTGGTCGGCGAGGAAAAGGAACGCGCCAGGGGCATCCGCGACCTGCTGCGCCAGGACGCGCACGCGGTGACCTGGGTCCGCCACGAGGAGCGATGGCGGGAGGCCGAGCGCGAGACGGGCGCCTCGGTCGTGGTGATGGCGGTGTCCTCGCCGCACCGGGCGCTCGCGGCACCCGGGAGGCCCAGTCGGCCCTTCGCGCCGCCGATCCTCCTCGTGCGGAACGAGACGGACCTCGACGGAGGCGTGCACCTCGAGGAGCGGCTCGTGGACCAGCTGCGGAGCCCGTTCACCGCCGAAGAGCTGCTCGCGCGCGTGGACGCGCTCGCGCGCGTCCGGGAGAGGCTTCGAGAGCGAGCGCCCGGCCCGAGGGGCCCGCAGACAGGGGGGAACCGACCCGCCTGGCGGCGGCTCGGTGCACGGCTGGCGGCAGTACTCGGCGCGCGCGTTCCCCGCCTCGGGAAGCCGTCGGCCCCCTATCACGAGGTGGCGGCGCGGCTCGCCGAGTGGGCCGACCGGCGCGACGCCTACGAGCCGGGGCACGCGGAGCGCGTGGCGGGGCTTTCCGCGATGATCGCCGAGGTGGTGCGGCTGTCCGACAGGGAGACGGCGGCACTGCTCCGGGCTGCGCTCCTGCACGACGTCGGGAAGGTCGCCCTCCCGGTCGAGGTGCTGCGGCACCCGGGCCCCCTCGAGGAGGGGCAGATGCGGCTCGTCCGAACCCATCCGGAGCGAGGTGCGGACCTGCTGCGCTGCCTCGTCCACGACGACGAGGTCGCGCTCGCGGTCCTCTACCACCACGAGCGCGCCGACGGGGCGGGCTATTACGGCAAGCGGCTCGAGGAGCTTCCCCGTGCGGCGCGCATCCTGGCCGTGGCGGAGGCCTACGACGGGATGACGACGTCGCGCTTCCGCGAGCCCCTGGCCGCCGACCGGGCGCGGGCGACCCTGGCCGAGCTGCGGGGAGGAGTGTTCGACTCGGAATGCGTGGACGCGCTGCTCGAGGCGCTGCGGCCGCGGCCCGAGATCATCCCCCTTTCCGGTCCGGCGGTCTGACCTGTCCGAACTCGACTCGCGGCGCTTTCTCTCGAGCCGGGATCAGCACGGAGGCCGCCACCGCCGTCAGGAGGATGCCCGCGACCAGCGAGAGGGCGACGGTCGTGTCGAGCCGGACCCACGGCTCGAGCAGCATCTTGACGCCCACGAGCACGAGCACCGCCGAGAGACCGTGCTTGAGGAAGCGGAAGTAGGGGAGGATCGCCGCCAGCAGGAAGTACATCGCCCGCAGGCCGAGGATCGCCGTCACGTTGCTCGTGTAGATCAGGAACGGATCCCGGGTCACGGCGAAGATGGCGGGGATCGAGTCCAGGGCGAACATGAGATCCGTGGACTCGATGAAGATCAGCACGATGAGCAGCGGCGTCGCGTGCCAGCGGCCCTCCCGGCGCACGAAGAACCGCTGCCCGCGGATCTGCGGGTCCACGGGGAACAGCTTGCGGGCGATCCGGACGGCCGGGTTCCGCTCGGGATCCGGAACGTCCTCCTTGCGGAGGAGTAGCGCCAGGCCCGTGTACACGAGGAACGCGCCGAAGACGTACAGCACCCAGTGGAACAGGTTCACCAGGCCGACGCCCGCGAAGATCAGGCTCGCGCGCATGACGAGCGCGCCCAGGATCCCCCAGTACAGCACGCGACGCTGATAGGTGTCGGGGACTCCGAAGTACTGGAAGATCACCACGAACACGAAGATGTTGTCCATCGAGAGGGCGCGCTCGATCAGGTAGCCGGTCAGGTACTCGAGGCAGCCCTTCCTGCCGTACATCTCCAGGTCCAGGATCACGAGGGAGAAGGCGAGGCCGAGACCGGTCCAGGCGACATTCCAGAAGACCGCCTCCCGGAAGCCCACGCGCCGCGCCCTGCGGTTGACCACGGCGAGATCGAGGAAGAGGAGGAGGACGACCGCCGCGTTGAAGGCGATCCAGCCCGCGAGGCCCATCCCCCCCGCCACGATCCGCCGTCCCCTGCGACCCAGGTCAGGGAGCCCCGGCCCCCAGGCCGAGCTCCACGATCCGGTCGATCAGGTCCCCGTACGGGAGGCCGGCTCGGGCCGCCGCTTCCGCGAGGTCCTCGCCCTGGGCGATCTCGGGGTTCGGGTTCGCCTCGACGACGAACAGCTTCCCCTCGGGGGTCAGCCTCGTGTCGATCCGCCCGTAGCCTCGCATCTGGAGCACGCGGTAGACGCGCTTCGAGACGGTGCGGATTTCCTCCAGCACCTTTTCGGGAAGGTCGTCCGGGAAGGTCGAGTAGATCCCCCAGCGCTCCCGGTAGTCGGGGTCCCACTTCGCCTTGAAGCTCGCGTACTTGGCCTCGCCGTCCGGCACCTTCGAGAACTTCAGCTCCCTCGGCGGCAGGACCGTCAGCCGCTCGTTCCCGAGCACGCCCACGTAGACCTCGCGGCCGTCTATGTACTGCTCGATGATGACATCCTGCCGCAGCCGCTGGTGGAGGAACTGGGCCCGAGCGAGCGCCTGCTCCTCGGTCTCGGCGAAGGAGTCGCGGCTGATCCCCTTGGATCCCTCCTCGGCCAGCGGCTTGACCAGGACGGGGAAGATGGACCGGCCGAGACGCCGCAGCGGACGGTTGCGATGGGAGACCACGAAGGGCGGCACCGCCACGCGGTGGTACTTGAGGATCTTCTTCGAGAGCGCCTTGTCCTGGCAGATCATGAGGGCCCGGTGGCCGCAGCCCGTGTAGGGGACCCGCAGCAGCTCGAGGACGCCCGCGATGTTGCTCTCGAAGTAGCGCTCGCCGTGGAAGGCCTGCACGAAGTTCCAGACCAGGTCGGGCCGGATCCGGTCCACGAGATCCACGACTTCCCGCGGGTGCTTGTAGATGGCACCGAGGTGCACCTCGTGGCCGGCCGCCTTCAGGGCGACGACGACGTGGCCCTCGGTCTCCCAGTCGGGCTCCTCCTTCATCCGCCGCTCGTACTCCTCGTCCGGGGCCGGGGGCTCGAGCACCTCGAAGAGGACGAGGATCCGCAGGCGTCGCTTCGCCGCCTTGCTCATGGCATGGACACCCGGGAGCTCCAGGTGCGCAGCCTGTTGACCATGAGCGTCGCCGCGTAGGTGGAGAGGCGGACGAGCGTTTCCGGAGCGCCGTCCTTGATCGCGAGCCCGTGCTCGTCGCACAGGCGGGCGAGGCCGGCAACGAGGCGCGACACGGGGTGAGGCCTGGCTCCGGTCCATGCGGCGATGGATTCCACGAGCGCCCGCTTGTGCCGCCGGATGAAGGCCGAGGCCGGATCCGCGGGAGGGTCGGCGCGCGAGACGCGGAAGATCTTCTTGAGGTCGCGCGCGGCGAACGCGAGATCGCCGATCTGGTAGAGCCGGTGCTTGCGCCGGTAGTAGGTCCAGAGCGTGGATTGCATGGCGCCGATCTCGTTTTGCAGCTGCGCACGCCGCCGGGGCGCGGGCCGGTCCACGATCTCGCGCAACACGCGGTCAACGTAACGCAACTTGCGCATCGCGGGCCAGCCCTCGTATCGAGTCCGCCACTGGGAGGCCGGGTTCAGCCAGACGGCGAACGTTTCGGCGAAGTCCTCCGAGGGATGGCACTGGGCGTAGTTGTCGGGCAGGTTGCGCACGTGGCGCTTGCTGTGCGGGTCCACCATGTAGAGGTAGGGGTTGTAGCGCCGCCGTGGCGAGCCGAACACCCGCCGCCAGTCCTCGCGGCGCGACAGGCCGTAGGCGTGGTCGAAGGCGTGACCGGCCTCGTGTCGCAGCAGCTTCATGCACCAGCTCGGCGTGCCCCCTTCCACCTCGAACATCATCCGGAACTCGAGCGACTTGAGGCGGGGATGGGCGAGGTAGAAGGGGATGCCGATGGCCGCCTGGCCGTCCGGGCAGAGCCACTCGTCCGCGAGGAAGCACACCGGCCGCAGCCGAAGCCCGCGCTCCTCGAGCTCCTGGTAGAGCTGGCGGATCCTGGGCTCGACCTCGCTGCCCCGGATCCGGACCGCGAGGTCGCACAGGCGCACGTCGAGGAGGTCCTCGTCGGTCCGGTGCTCCCACGAAAGCCGGCGCCCCATCGGACCCGGGATGGTAGGGATCAAGCCCTGGCCGGGCAACCTCGCCGCCCCACGGGCCCGCCCGGCGGCCTCAGCGGGCCGGCCACGACTGGATGCTCTTCGCGAGCGCGGCGGGATCGGTCGTCGGGGCCTGGCACGTGTAGTTGCGGCAGAGGTAGGCGGCTGCCTTTCCGGCGACCGTTTTCTTCCCGCGCAGAAGCGGCCAGCGCTCCGTGGGCTCCCCGGGTCGCGCCAGCGCGATCGCGAGATTGGGGACGTAGGGCTCCCGAGCCGCCCGCAGCAGAGCGCGCGTGTCCGGGTCGGTCTCGAGCCCCACGATCGCGATC
>JBBIHW010000254.1:0-5038 GCA_037446795.1 Acidobacteriota bacterium | reverse complement strand
TCTGGCACTACTTCCTGGTGGCGTTCCTCGTGAAGACGCCCCTGCCGACCCTTCTCCTGCTCGCGCTGGGCGCAGCGCTCGCCCTCTCGCCGCGACGCCGCATAGCAACGCTCGACGAGATCCTCCTCGCCCTTCCGCCCATCGCCTTCTTCCTGGCGACCTCGGCGATGGCCGCCAACATCGGCGTCCGCTACCTGATCCCGGTCCTCCCGTTCGCCTGGATCCTCGCGAGCCGCGCCGCGGCGTTCCTGTGGGAGCGCGCAGCCGGGCGCGCCGCGCTCGCCGTCCTCGGCGCCTGGCTCGTGGCGGGGACCGTGAGGATCCACCCGGACCACCTGGCCTACTTCAACGAGATCGCCGGCGGCCCCTCGAAGGGCCCCGAGTGGCTCGACGACTCGAACCTCGACTGGGGCCAGGACCTCAAGAGGCTCGAGGCCTGGATGGACAGGAACGGCGTGGAAAAGGTCCGGCTGCTTTACGCCTGGAACGGCTCGCCGGACTACTACGGCATCCGCTACGAGCCGGTGACGAAGCAGGACTGGCTCGAGAAGCCGCGGCCCGGCCTCTACGCGGTGAGCGTCATGTGGCTCGTGAGGGGGAGGCTCGCGGCGCGAACGGAGGGAGCGAACAGCGATTGGCTCGACCGTTACCGGCCGGTGGACCGCGTGGGCTACTCCTTCTACATCTACCGGTTCTAGGATGGGCGGCGTGTTCGAGACCGCGGTGGTCACGGGCGCTTCGAGCGGGATCGGGCGCGAGCTGGCTCTCGAGCTCGCACGGCGCGGGACGCGCCTGGCCCTCCTCGCCCGCCGGCGGGAGGTGCTCGAGGAGGTCGCGGCGGAGGCCCGCTGCCTCGGAGCGACGGCCCTGGTCGCGCCCTGCGACGTGCGAAAGCGGCCGGAGGTCCTCTCCTCGATCGCCGCCGCCGAGCGCGAGCACGGGCCCACGGACCTCCTGATCGCCTCCGCCGGGGTGGCCCTCGCCGTGCCCGCGATCGGTTTCGATGGCGCCCGGGCCGAGGAGGTCTTCCGGGTGAACGTGCTCGGGACGGTCTACGCCATCGAGGCTGTCCTCCCCTCGATGCTCTCGCGCGGCAGGGGACACGTCGTGGGGCTTTCGAGCCTCGCGTCGTGCCGGGGGTTCCCGCAGTCCGGGCCGTACTGCGCGAGCAAGGCGGCGCTCGACGCGCTGCTGGAGGCCCTCCGGGTCGAGCTCCGCCCGCGCGGGATTCGCGTGACGACCGTCTCGCCGGGGTTCGTCGCGACGCCGATGACCGAGAAGAACACGTTCCGGATGCCGTTCCTCGTGGACGTGCGGACGGCGGCGAGGCGGACGCTTCGCGCCATCGAGGGGAACAGGCGGCGGGTTCGGTTTCCGTGGCCGATGGCGCTCGCCGCCGGGCTCCTGCGGCTTTTCCCGGGATCGCTGTACGACCGGGTCGCCCGCGGCCGGACCGTGGTCGGAGGCTGACGGGCGGGCGCGACCGGCCGCGCCTCAGCCCCGGTACACCTCGATCACCGCACGCAGCAGCTCGAGCGCCTCCTGCCGCGGCCTCTGGAAGGAGTTGCGGCCCATGATCGAGCCGAATCCACCGCCGTCGCGGATCGCCCTGGCCTGCTCGAGGAGCTCCCGGTCCGACGTCCTGGCGCCGCCCGAGAAGATCACGATCCTCTTGCCGTCGAAGGCGGACTGCACCACGTGCCGGACGCGCTCGGCGAGGGTCGCCACAGCGACGCGCTCCTTCTCGTACACCTTCCGGGCCGCCTCCTGCTCGAGGTGGGCCGACGGGAGCTTGACCTTGATGACATCGGCGCCGAGCTGCGCGGCGATGTGGGCCGCGTAGGCGACCACGTCAATGGCCGTCTCGCCCTCCTTCGACAGCTGCGATCCCCGCGGGTAGGACCAGATCACGACGGCGAGGCCGGACTCATGGGCCTCCTCGGCGAGCGAGCGGACCTGCTCGTACATCCGGCCCGCGCCGGCCGAGCCCGGGTAGATCGTGTAGCCGATCGCCACACAGCCGAGCCGCAGCGCGTCCCGCACCGACGCCGTCTGGACCGACACCGGGTCGGCCTCGTCGTGCAGGACCTCGTGGCTGTTGAGCTTCAGGATGAGCGGAAGCTGTCCGGCGTAGCGCGCGGCCCCCGCACGAAGGAAGCCGAGCGGCGCCGCATAGCCGTTCAGGCCGGCCTCGATCGCCAGCTCGAAGTGGTAGAGCGGGTCGTAGGCCGGCGGGTTCGGAGCGAACGAGCGCGCGGGGCCGTGCTCGAACCCCTGGTCCACGGGCAGGATGACGAGCCTGCCGGTCCCGGCGAGGGCTCCGTGCCCGAGCAGGCGCGCGAGGTTCGCGAGCACGCCCGGGTGCGAGTCCTCGTACCAGGAGAGGATCTGCCGCACGCGGTCGGTCATGGCCGGCCACTATGGTGACCGATCGGGTCCGCCGGTTCAAGGCGCGGGCAAGAGCCCTCTCGTCATTCCGGCGGAAGCCGGAATCCAGACCGCCAGCACCACCTGGACCCCGGCTTTCGCCGGGGTGACGCGCGGCCCCAACGTCGCCGGGGTGACGCGGGGGCCCCAACGTCGCGGGGGTGACGCGGGGGCCCCAACGTCGCGGGGGTGACGCGGCGGCCCCACCCCTGGTGGTGCCTCCCCGTGCGAGCGAGGCGGTCTCAGTTGCGGATCGCGATCCTCACCGAGCCGGCAGCAGCGTCCTTGTCGAGCCGGATGTCGGCTCCCGCGTCGTCCACCAGGTAGTAGTAGCTGGTGTGGAGATCCGGATCGAGCACGGGCTCCGGGTCGGTCCACGGGAACAGCTCCGCGGTCGCGTACGAGGGGATCGCGCTCGGCGAGGCTCCCCGCCCCACCGTCGCGCCTGTCTCATAGACGACGAGCCTCTGGTCCGAGGCCACACCCGTGAACACCGAGGTGGGAAACCCCGGCGAAGGCCACCGCACGACGATCGTGTCGGCCTCGGTCGCAGCACCGAGGCCGAACTCGACCGGGAGATCGCTCTGCGCCGAGTGGTAGCCGTGCCCCCCGGACACCTCGCGGATCATCTCGATGGCGCCGATCGTGGCCTCGACCCGGGCACCGATCGCGGCGCGGTTGCCGACCTGGCCCACGAGCCGGAGCTGCAGCCAGTGGTTCGCGCTGCCGGCCTCGTTGCGGAAGAGCCAGAGATAGGAGGGCTGCGGCCAGGTGTCGCGATTGCTCGGATTGGCCGACGAGCAGCCTTCGATCGAGGTGCTCGTGCACTCGTAGAAGCGGTCGTTGCCTGTCACGGCCAGGTCCAGGTCCCCGTCCCGGTCGTAGTCGGCCCAGACGGCGTTCCACGAGTACCAGCGCTTGAGGCAGGTGGGGCCCACGGTGAAGTTGGCCGGGTTCGGCTCGATGCCGCAGTCCCCGTTGCCGGGGTCGGAGACGTCCTGGAACTGCGCCACGCCGCCCACCACACCCGTGCCGCGGTACAGGGTCCCCCAGTTCTGCCGGAAGGGGTAGAAGCGCGGGACGTAGAGGTCGGGGATCGTGTCGTTGTCGAAGTCGGCCCAGCCGGGGCCCGCCTCCTCGAAGTCGTTGGTGCTGTCGAAGGGGTTCGGGGTGTAGGGACGCATGCCGGACTGCGCGCGCACGTCCGTGAAGGCGTAGCCGCTGGCCGCGCCGTCGTTGCGCCAGAGGTAGGAGATGTCGTGGCCGAACCCGGCCGTGCCCCACCAGTGGGCGAGGTTCGACGTGTACATGTCCAGGTCGCCGTCGTTGTCCATGTCGAAGAACTCGGTTCCGAGCGAGTGCCCCCAGGAGGACCCGTCGCGGTGGCCGTCGCAGCCGCGGGCTCCCGCCACCTGGGTGAAGGTGCCGTCGCCCTGGTTCTCGAACAGCATGTTCGAGTCGAGCCGATAGTCGCTCACGTAGATGTCGAGCCAGCCGTCGTTGTCGTAGTCGCCCCAGGTGACCCCCCGCGCGCACATGCCGGGGTCCGCGTTGGGAAGAGCGGTCTCGCCGGCCAGGATCCCGGCCGGAGTCGTCACGTTCGTGAACGTGTTGTCCCCGTCGTTCTTCCAGAGCGTGTCCACGTCGCACACGGCCAGGTCGTTCTCGTAGTTGCCGACGTACATGTCCACGAACCCGTCGAGGTCGTAGTCGCCCCAGGCTCCGGCGAGACTCGGGCTGTCCACGGTCATGTCGCGGATGCCGTCCCCGTCGAAGTCGGTGACCTCGGTGAAGGTGCCGTCGCCGTCGTTGCGCCAGAGGCGCGCGCTCTGGGCCCGGCCGGCGCAGTAGAGGTCCAGGTCGCCGTCGTTGTCCATGTCGGCCCAGGTGCCGTGGTCCCCGTTGATCCCCGCCTGCGCGGTCACGTCGGTGAAGGTGAAGCCGGGCGGGCCGGAGTTTCGGAAGAGGCGGCTGCAGCCGACGAGGAGGTCCGGCCAGCCGTCGTTGTCGTAGTCGGCCCAGGACATGTTGACGGCGCCCACACCCGAGAGGCCGGCCTCGGTCGTGACGTCCCGGAACAGAACCACCGCCCGGGCCGGCGGCGCGAGGGCGACCGTCCCCACCGCGGCTGCCCCCGACAAGAGGACGAGCCCAGCGCCGCGCCCGATGCCCATGGACCGCCTCCTTCCGTGCCGGGGACCCCCCACTTATACGCCCGTTCCGGCCCGTGTTCAAAGCTGGCGAGGTCCTCTGCCGCGGAGCCTCGACACCGGCGCTCGCCGGACCGCCGGCGAGGCCGGTCCTCGCGACCCCCTCCGGGCTTGAGGGCCCGACACCGGGCACCTACCGTGTACACATGAAACGTACGAATCTTGTGCTCGATGAGACTCTCCTCGAAGAGGCGGTTCGACTGAGCGGGGAACGCACCTACTTCCGCGAGGTGGAGCGGGCGCTCAGGGACTTCGTGCGGCGCGCCAAGGCGGGTCGAATCCTCGAACTCGCCGGATCCGTGCTGTGGCAGGGCGACCTCGGAGAGACGCGCGACCATCCGTGATCGGTTAAGCAAGGCATTCAAGCCTCGCACGCTGTAGAAGAAGAGCCCGGTGGACGT
>JBBIHW010000253.1:0-5049 GCA_037446795.1 Acidobacteriota bacterium | reverse complement strand
AGAGAAGCTCGAAGATGTGGCCGTGTGCCTTGGATGCGGCCGCGTGATGGATCCCGGTGGCGAGTGTCCGACCTGCCATCGACGCGGCGTCCCCTACCTGGCCTACCGCTGGCGCAAGAACCAGCAGCCCAAGGCGGGCATCCTGCACGTCTGCCCCGCCTGCGGAGACAGCTATACGAAAGGCGACATCGTCACGCCGCTGCGCACCGGCACCGCGTCCACCGTTTCGACCATTGCCACCCATCACCTCGACCGCCTGAAGGGCGATGATCGGAAACTGCTCCTCTTTGCCGACAACCGGCAGGACGTGGCGCACCAGGCGGGCTACACAGCGGACAAACACCGGAATTTCGCCCTGCGACACGTGGTGGCGAACGAGGTCAAGCAGGCGGGACCGAACGGCATCTATCTGGTCGAACTCCCACAGCGGCTTTTCGATGCGTACAAGCGGCTCGGGATCATCTCCGGCCGGGTGACGCGGCCCGAGCGCGACCGCTGGCTCGATGCTTTGACCTACGAGGTGGCGAACGAGTTCACCCGTTATGCCCGCCAACGCGCCTCGCTCGAAAACCTGGGGCTCGTAGCGGTCGAATATGAGGGACTCGAAGAGTTGGAGCATGAAGGCGGGTTCGCCAATGCGCTGATCGCAGCCGGACTCGACGTTGTCACCGGCGTGCGCCTCGTCCGCGCTCTGCTCGACGTTATGCGAAAAAACCGGGCTGTCGGGTTCGACTTCTTCCAGGAATACGTGGATCCCAACCAGAAGCGCCGATACCGTGAGCTGGAAGCGGAGCCTTATTCGGTGCGCTTCCCCGACCGCGATCGCAGCCCGAAGGGGTTTGCGCTGGACCGCCCGGACCACATCAGGAAATCCAAGTCCGGTGCGATTCTTGGCTTCTACCAGGAGAATCCGAAGGCGGGCCAGCTCACCGCGGCCCAGAAGCTCGTGGCGCGAGTCCTGGGCGGCGACCGCCACCAGGCCGAGGCGTTCCTGCGGGCGGTGGTGCCGATCTTGCTCCGCCTCGAGCTCCTGGTTCCTGTCCCCCAGTTTCCTCTGCCGAAGGCCGACCGGACCTCGGCTCTTCGGGTGCTTCAGGTGAGCCCCAAGATCATCCGCCTGACGGCGCTGCCCTCAGGATACCGGTGCGTCGCGTGCCAATCGTGGACGGCGTACGAACTCCCCACTTGCCCGACCCCCAAGTGCGCGCAGGGAAGGCTCGAGCCTCGGACCGTAGACCAAGACAACTACTACGTGCGCTTGTACACTGACCGCGAGCCCCTTCGCTTCGCGGTGGCGGAGCACAGTGCCGCCATCAGCGGGGAGGACCGCGCCAGGCGGGAAACCGACTTTAAGGAAGGGCGCCTTGACGCGCTGGTGTGCACGCCCACGCTGGAGTTGGGAGTGGACATCGGGCCGCTGCTCACCGTGGTGTTGAGAAACGCACCCCCTACCCCCGCCAACTACGCCCAACGTGTCGGCCGTGCCGGCCGCCGACTCCGGATTGGATTCGTCTCGACCTTCTGCGCGGGCGGAGCGCACGACCGCCATGCCTTCGAGAACCCGGAATGGCTACTCGCGGGGAGCTTCACCCCGCCGCGCCTGCGGCTGGATAACGTCAAGGTCGTTCATCGCCACCTGCGATCCTATCTGCTGGCGTCCCTGCCCGTGGAGCTGCCTCGCCTCATGGGCGAGTTGCTGGACGACGTGCGCAACCCGTCGCGCTACGAGACCGACCAGCTCGAGCGCCTGTTCTCGGCGGTGCGGGACGACGAGGCGCGACTCGCGAACCGTATTGCAGAAGTCTTCGCCGAGGATCGGCGCGCGGGGCGGGTCGGACGCTACGACGAATCTGATGCCCGAGAATTGGTCCAGCGGTTCGAACCGGACCTCAGGCGCATTGTCGAAGGCTGGTGGCAACGAGTACGGCAGCTCGATCTGGAGTTCCGGCAGTACTCGACGGTCGGCTCTCCGCTCCAGGACATGAAGAAGGCGGCGGCGCGCCAGCGCGCGTACCGGGAGATCACGCAAGACCCCGAGCGGGCATACTCACTGAACTATCTCGCCACGCAGGGGTTCCTGCCGGCCTACCAGTTCCCGCTGGATAGCTTCAGCCTGGATCCCGGAGTGAGCGATACTCCGACGCTCTTCCGGCCCGCGGCGATCGCGATCGAGGAGTTCGCTCCGGGAAACTACGTGTACGCAAACGGTCACAAGCTGCGTTCGATTCGCGCGCTGTTCGCGGGCGGGCCTGGCCGGGCGGGCCAACACCCACCGCGCTCGGACGCCGAAGCTTCGGGTAGGCTCCGGTCGTTCCAGTTCTGCAACCGCTGCGACGAGATCACCGAACAGCCGCGGAACACGTGCGCGCGCTGCGAAGCGCCTATGCCCGCGGCAGTAGATTGCGTTTTTGTGGACGCCTTCGAAGCAGAAGAGTCCCTGCGGATCGGGGCCGACGAGGAATCCCGGCAGCGGCAGTACCATGTGCGCAGGGAGAGCCTGCTCGCCAGCGAGGAAAGCGGCGACGTCTACCTCTATTCCTATCCCTTCACGCCGGCGGAGTACCATCGGCTGGCGAAAATCGTGGTGACGAACTGGGGTCGCGCAGACTCGAGAACCGATGAGCCCAGGCGCTTCTGGCTATGCCCCGATTGTGGGCGCCACCTGTCGCACGATCCCGGTGACGAGACTCAAGCCAGGGCCGTCGAGTCATGGCGGGAAAGTCACAAGCGGCTCTGTGCAGGGGAGCCGGTGCCCCTGGTGCTGGGCTACGAGTTCCTGAGCGACTGCTTGGTCCTGAGCTTCCCGACGAGGCAGGACGCGCGGACGATCGGGCGAGCTACCCTGTCCCCGACGGCGGTGACGCTCGCCGAAGCGCTACTGGCCGGCGCGGGCGATCTGCTCGAGCTCGAACCGTTCGAGCTGGCTGCCTTCCCCCGGATCGTCAGACTTGAAGACGTCGCCGACGAGATCGTCTTCTACGAGACGGTCCCGGGCGGGGCTGGCTACGTAGAGGAAATGGCCCGCAGGCTCCCCGAGATCGCCGAGGCGGCGCGCGCGAGGCTGTATGGGCATCAGTGTCTCCGGGGGTGCTACCTTTGCCTCAAGCATTACCGCAACCAGAGGTGGCATCCCTTCTTCGACAAGGACGGAGTCCGCGACATCCTCGCCGCGATGGCCGCGATGGATCCGGCGAGCCCGACTCGCGCCGAGGCGGGTGCCGGTGTGCAGAGCCTGCGTGCTGCTCTGGAGGGGAGGGCGCGCGAGCTGGTGCAGTCTCCGCCGGGGGTTGGGCGAGCCGGACCCCAGTCACCCATTGAGGCTGCGCTGCTCGCCGCCCTCAGCGCGATACCCGATCTGCCGCCGCCCGTGGCCCAATACGAAGTACGCGACCGCGACCGCGTCGTGACCGTGCCGGACTTCGCCTACCCCGACGCGCGGATCGCCATCTTTTGCGACGGTTTCGCCTTCCACGGCAATCCGGACACGCTGGAGTTCGACGCGAAGAAACGGAACTGGCTCCAGGGCAAGGGGTGGGTGGTGTTGACGTATTGGGGGCGGACCATCCAGCGCCATGCGGATGCCTGTGCCAGGGAGATCGCCGAAATCTATGTGCAGCGCGCGAGCAGGGCTCTGCACGGTGGGCTGTCCAAAGCGTGACGGAGCCGTACCTCAGCTCCCCTCAACGCAAGAACACCGTATCCGCATGCCACTCCAGCTCCAGACGGTTCGGGCGGGCATTCTCGTCGCGGGGGGTGTGGATTGGCTGCCCATCCAGCGCGTAATAGACCCGCCCGTTCTGCCAGTCGCGCCGGAGCCGCTCGCTCACCCGAAACCGGAGGTCGGGCGTGACCGTCACGTAGCCGCGGTCGAACAGCGTATGAATATCCGAACGCAACAAGAGCCCGTTGTCTACTCGGTGCACGCCGCCCTGCGCCACAGGCCTGATGTGCGCCGCCTCGAGCACCGGCAGCGTCTTCTCCCGAGTCACCGCGCAATGGCGCTCGTACGCATCGGTGACCAGCACGCGGAACGCCCCCTGCCCGACCCGGGGCCGGAAGACGGTGGGCTCGCCATACACTGCTGATGGCTCGGCGCCAACGTGCCGCGCCAGCGCCCGCGCACCCAGCACGCGCTCCCACAGGGCCCGGCCCGGGGCGGTCGTCAGATCGTAGGTCTTGCCGACCTGCGTGTGCGGTGAGAAGTCTTCGGGCACCGGTATCCAATCGCGCTCCTCGAGGAAGAACGGTTCCTCGAGAATGATGCAGCCAATCGAATAATCCGCTCGCGGATCGGATGGCACCCGCCGGTAGTGCTCGATCCGCTCGCGCATCAGCTCCTGGCTGCGGGCGCCGTTGGCGAGGCCAAACGTCTGCCATGCCAGGCTCAGCGGCAGTATCGAGAACGTCACGAAGAATCCCCCGCCGGCGATTACGTTGTGGGGCGCGTGCAGTTTGAACAGCAGCGGCTGCCCCGGATCGACGGCCCGAAACATCCGACCGCCGCACGGTTTCCACGAGTTTACTTACGTGAGGCCCTACTGTCGGCGGAGGAAGTCGAACCAATCGTGATCGGTTACCGCGACGAACGCTTTCACCGGTCAATGATTCTTGCGGGCTCGCCAACACCGATAATGCGCTCTGCAACCTGATCCCGCAACCGGCACACACGGACGGTGCCGGAGTCGTCCAGGAGCGCAGAGGTTATGCGCGGGAGCAGAGCTTTTGGAAAGTCACAATCCTTGCCAGTCTTAGCGTCGGTGGCGGGATCGTACTCCCCGCTGCCAATACGTTCGACCCACCCGGCCAACCCGGCGGTGAAAGCCTTGCGCTCAGCCAGAACCACCGCGAGCTGGGTCGTGAGGCTCAGACGCAACACCCTCGATCCGGTTCTGCGCCGTGCCGGCACCCGTCCGTCCCAAGCCCTATGTGCCATGGCTCTTACCGCCCTGACCTGCGCCCCCGCCCCAGATCTCACGAATATCGCGGCACGGCCCGTCTAGCCCGAACTCCACCACCCGCTTCTCATATGCCAACTTGAGGAAGAGGCCG
>JBBIHW010000252.1:0-5070 GCA_037446795.1 Acidobacteriota bacterium | reverse complement strand
CGAGCGGCTCGATCGCCGCGGCCTGCCCGCAGCGCTCCACTCGGGCCTCCGCCCAGCGCTCGATGGACGCTTCCGGGAACGCGGTCCAGCCGCGCTCCTCGAGGAGGGCGGCGACCTCGCGCTCGCGGCCGGCGCGCTCGTACTCGAGCAGCAGCGCGGAGGCCAGCTCGGCATCCGCGGGAAGGCGCCGGTGCCCCTCCTCGAGCAGCTCCAGGAGGCGGCGGGAGCTCGCCTCCGCCTCCTGCGTGCGGCCCGCCCTCCCGAACGCCGCGACCGCCGCGCGCAGGTCCTCGCAGGCGCCCTTCGGATCTCCCTCGGCCGCCTTCACCTCGGCGAGCCGCACGCGGTGCAGGGGCTCGGCGGGCTCCGCCGCGACCAGCCGCTCGTAGACGCGCCTCGCGCTCTTCAGCTGGCGCGCCGCGAGGAACCGGTCCGCCGCGCGCAGCAGGTAGTCGCGCCCTTCGCCCACCAGGCGCTGCCGGATGTACAGCTCGCCGAGGCGCACGAGGGCGTCCGTGCGCGAGGGGTCGAGCTTCAGGATCTTCTTGAGGATGGCGGCCGCCCGCGGGAGGAAGCCGGCCTCGATGAAGCGCTCGGCGATCCGGTCGTAGTAGCCGGCGGCGTCGGCGATCCGGCCCGCGCGCGCCAGCAGGTCGCCGATCCGGTTGAGCATGAGGAGGTCTCGGGGAGCCTCCTCGGCGAGCCGCTGGCACAGGGCGAGCGCCTGGGGCAGCTTGCCCATCCGGACGTGCCGCTCCGCCTCGCGAAAGGTCTCTTCCCGGTCGAGCGCCATGAGGGTCCTGGCCGCCTTTGCCGCCCGGTGGAAGCCGCGCGGGCGATCTAGGTGCGAGCGCGCTTCTCGCGGATGCGCGCCTTCTTCCCGGCCCTCTCCCTCATGTAGTAGAGCTTGGCGCGGCGCACCCGGCCCTGCCGGACGACGTCGATCTTCTCGATGACGGGAGAGTGGAGCGGGAAGATGCGCTCGACCCCGACGCCGCCCGAGGTCTTCCTGACGGTGAACGTGGCGCGCGCGCTTTCCCCGCCCCGCCGGCCGATGACGTCCCCCTCGAACACCTGGATGCGGGACTTGTCGCCCTCGACCACGCGAACGTGCACGCGGACGCGGTCTCCGGGCCGGAACTTCGGGACGTCCTGGCGGAGAGCTTCCGCCTCGATGCTCTCGATCGCGCTGCTCATGGGATCACCCCTCCCTGGACGCGTTGCCGATCAGGTCCGGCCGCTTGGCGCGCGTCACCTCCAGGGCACGCTCCCGCCGCCAGCGGCGGACCTCCCCGTGATGTCCGGACCGCAGGACCTGCGGGACTTCCATCCCTCGGTAGGCGCGCGGCCGGGTGTACTGCGGATGCTCCAGGTCGCCGCGGGCGAAGGAGTCCTCCTCGGCGGCTCCGGCCTTGCCGAGGACCCCGGGCAGGTGGCGCGCGACGGCCTCGATGACGACCAGCGCGGGCAGCTCCCCTCCCGCCAGCACCACGTCGCCCACGCTCAGCTCCTCGTCGGCGAGCCCCGCCCGCACGCGCTCGTCCACGCCCTCGTATCTGCCGCACAGCAGGATCACCCGCTCGCGCGCGGCGAGCCGTCTCGCGCGGTCGTGGTCGAGCCTCGCCCCCTGCGGCGACAGCAGCACGACCCGCTCGCTCGCCGCCGGGTAGCGGGAGCGGATCCAGTCCACCGCCTCGAAGAACGGCTCGGGCCGGAGCACCATCCCTCCCCCTCCACCGTACGGCGCGTCGTCCACCTGGCGGTGCCGTCCCACGCCCCAGCGCCTCAGGTCGTGCACCCTCACGCCGATCGCTCCGCGCCGCCGGGCGCGCGCGAGCACGCCCTCGCCCAGCGGGCCGACAAACATCGCCGGGAACAGGGTCACGACATCGAAGGTCATCGGTCGTTGAGCTCGAGCAGGCCCTCCGGCAGGCGCACCCGGACGACCCCTCGCTCCTCGTCCACCTCGCGAACGAACTCCCGCACGAGCGGGATCATGGCCTCTCGACCCCGCTCCTGCTCCAGCACCAGGATCGCCCCGGCCGCCGTCTCCAGCACGTCCACCACGCGGCCGATCGCCTCGCCCGTCTGCTCGAGGACGGCCAGGCCGACGAGGCGCGCCGCGTAGTACTCCCCCTCGGGCAGCTGCGGGACCTCGTCGGGCGGGGCCAGGACCCACCGCCCCCGGACCGCGGCCGCGGCCGTCGCGTCCTCGATCCCGCGCAGCTTGAGCACGAGCCGATCGCCGTAGGAGCGAGCCGAGTCCACCTCGAACGGCTCTGCGGCGGCGGCGGCGCTCGCGGGCCGCGGGGCGAGGAGCACGTGCCGCAACCCGCTCCACCGCGACGCGCACCCCGACTCGATTCGCACGGTCATCTCCCCCCCGCGCCCCCGCGCCCCGAGGATCCTGCCGAGGGGAAGGGGGCGAACGGCGGACCTACTCGAGGATCTCGAGCACAACGCGCTTGCGAAGCTTCATGCCTGCGGCAGCGAGGATCGTCCGGATGGAGCGGGCGGTCCGCCCCTGTTTCCCGATGATCTTGCCCAGGTCCTCCCGAGCGACCTTCAGCTCCAGCACCGTCGTCTGCTCGCCCTCGACCTCCGTCACCACCACCTCGTCCGGCTCGTCCACCAGCGACTTCGCGATCAGCTCCAGCAGCTGCTTCATGGGCGCCCCCGTGCCGAGCGGCGACGCGGGGTGCACTCCGCGTGCCCGGCGTCCAATCAGGCCTGAAGGCTGCCCGCCTTCGCCCGTGCGATGAGGCTCCGGACCGTCTCGGAGGGATGGGCGCCCTTGCGGATCCACTGCTCGGCGCGTGCGACATCGAGGTGGACCGATGCGGGATCGGCACCCGGATCGTAGGTGCCGAGGACGTCCACGAACCGACCCTGCGGCGTGGATTTGGAGTCCGACACGACCACCCGGTAGCAAGGATCCTTCCTGGCTCCCATTCTCCGCAGGCGAATCTTCAGCACCTCGCTTCCTCCAAGCGCTCGACCGCTCGCCCAGAATATAGCCTATCGTCCGGGAAAGGGCAGCCGAAGCCGGCCGGGCCGGCCCCGGCCGGCCTCCATCGCCTTCGTCATCCGCCTCATCAGGGCGAACTGCTTGAGCAGCCGGTTGACTTCCTGGATCGTCTGGCCCGAGCCCCGCGCGATCCGCCTCTTGCGGCTCCCGTTCAGGATCTGAGGGTTCCGCCTCTCGGCCGGGGTCATGGAGTCCATCACGGCGAGGGCGCGCGCGATCGCTCCCGTGTCCAGGTCCGCCTCTCGGACGTGACCCATGCCCGGCAGCATGGACACGAGGCCCCCGAGCGGCCCCATCTTCCGGAGCATCCGGAGCTGGCTGCGGAACTCCTCGAGCGTGAACCTTCCCTTGCGCAGCGAGCGCTCGAGCTGCCGCGCCTCGGCCTCCCCGGCGGCCTGCTCGGCCTTCTCGATGAGGCCCAGCACGTCGCCGAGACCGAGGATCCGGCCGACGAGCCGCGCCGGATCGAACCGCTCCAGCTCGGAGGGGCGCTCCCCGGTCCCGACGAACTTGATCGGCACGCCGGTGGCGTGCCGGATGGACAGGGCGGCTCCGCCCCGGGCGTCCCCGTCGAGCTTCGTGAGCACCACCCCGGTCAGCGACAGCGCGCGGTGGAACTCGCCGGCCGAGCGGACCGCGTCCTGGCCCGTCATGGCGTCGGCGACGAGGAGGATCTCCGTCGGCTCGAGCCCATCGCGAAGGGCGCCGAGTTCGGCCATCAGCTCCTCGTCCACGTGGAGCCTGCCGGAGGTGTCCACCACGACCGTGTCGAAGCCGCTGCGCCTGGCCTCGACGATCGCCTCGCGGGAGAGCTCGAGCGCGCCCCGCGATCCGTCGTGCTCGAGCACCTTGAGTCCCGCCGACCGGCCGATGCGCACGAGCTGCTCGATGGCCGCGGGCCTGCGCACGTCGGCGGGGACGAGCAACGGGTAGCGCCCGTCCCCCTTGAGCCATACCCCGAGCTTGGCCGCGGTCGTGGTCTTCCCCGATCCCTGCAGCCCGACCAGGAGGATCACGCTCGGGGGTCGGGACGCGAACCGCAGCCGCGCCGGCTCGCCCGCTCCGAGCAGAGCCGCGAGCTCGTCGCGCACGATGCGGACGACCTGCTGGCCCGGTGCGAGGCTCCTCAGCACGGTCTGCCCGAGCGCCTTCTCGCGGACGCGGCCGAGCAGGGCCTTCACGACCCCGACGTGGACGTCGGCCTCGAGCAGGGCCATCCGGATCTCCCGCAGCGCGCCGTCGAGCACGCCCTCGGTGATCCGCGCCTCGCCCCCGAGCCGGGCCGCGATCCCTTGAAGCCGCGCGGACAGACCTTCGAGCACGCCGGCCCCCGTCGAAACCCGCGATTCTAGACGAGCCCGCTAGACGGAGTCGAGGAGATGGCCGAGCTTGGCCTTCTTGGCCCTCAGGTAGGCCAGGTTGTCCCGGCGTGGAGGCAGCTCGAGGGGGACGCGCTCGACCACCTCGAGCCCGTACGCCCCGAGCGCGCGGCACTTCCCGAGGTTGTTCGTCAGCAGGCGCACCCTCCGGACGCCGAGCTCCGCGAGGATCTGGGCGCCCACCGCGTAGTCGCGGAGGTCCGCCTCGAAGCCGAGCAGGAGGTTCGCCTCCACCGTGTCCTTGTGGTGGCGGTCCTGCAGCTCGTAGGCCCGCAGCTTGTTCGCGAGGCCGATCCCCCGCCCCTCCTGCCTGAGGTAGAGCAGGATTCCGGTCCCCTCCCCCGCGATCACCTCCATCGCCCGGTGGAGCTGGTCGCCGCAGTCGCAGCGGGTGGAGCCGAAGACGTCCCCGGTCAGGCACTCCGAGTGGAGCCGCACGAGCGCGGGCCGGTCGGGCTCGAGCCTGCCCATGACGAGAGCCACGTGCGTCTCGTCCTCGAGCTCGTAGTGGAAGGCATGGATCCGCCAGTGGCCGCGCGCGGTGGGGAGGTCGGGCGCGGCCACGCGCGTGACGAGCCTCTCGTGGCGCAGGCGGTAGGCTATGACTTCCGAGATGCGGACCATCTGGAGCCCGTGGCGTCGCGAGAAGTCCCGCAGCTCGTC
>JBBIHW010000251.1:0-5139 GCA_037446795.1 Acidobacteriota bacterium | reverse complement strand
CGACCGACTGGTACTACCAGGTCAAGGCCGCGGACTCCTGCGGGAACGAGGGACCTTAGTCGGCCCCGGGCCCCCGAGGGCGGGAGGACCTCCTGTCGCGGCGGAGCCCGGGTGGTTCCCTATCGGCCCATGCCGGTCCTCGCCAGCGGCCCGGAGTTTCCTCGCTGGGCTCGCCTCGGGCCCGCGCTTTGCGTACCATCCGCGGGGGGCGAGCGTGCACCGCCCGCCGGGAAGATCGCGGCGCCAGGAGGAGGAGCCATGCGCGACATGCATCGAACGGGGGTCGCCGTCGTGGGAGGAGGCCCGGTCGGCCTCCTGGCGGCGCTCGAGATCGCGTCGCGGGACGTCGAGGTCGAGGTCTTCGACAAGGATCGCCGCACGGTGCTTCACAGCTACGCCCTGGCGCTCCATCCGGAGTCGCTCCGCATCCTGGACGAGCTCGGGCTGGCGGGTGGGCTCGTCGGCCACGGGCATCCGATCCGCTCGCTGGCGTTCTACGCGGGCGGCCAGAGGCGGGCCGAGCTGGACTTCGCGAGGCTCGGCGGGAAGTTCCCCTTCCTGCTCGTGCTGCCCCAGAGCCGGCTCGAGGCCGCCCTCGAGGAGGCCCTGCGCGCACGCAGGGTCGGCGTCCACTGGAACCACCGCGTGCAGGATCTCGCCATCGGCGACGAAGGCGTCCGCCTCGAGGTGGCCCGCCTCGATCAGGTGACGACCGGCTACCCGATCGCGCGCACCGAGTGGGTCGTGACGAAGACCCTCCACGTGGAGGCGAGCTACGCGGTGGGAGCCGACGGCTATCACTCGCTCGTGCGGAGGAAGCTCGGGATCGAGGCGAGCGACGTCGGACCCGCGCAATCCTTCTCGGTCTACGAGCTCACCGCCGAGGGGGAGCTTCCCGACGAGGCGCGCGTCTTTCTGGATCCGGGTGGGAGCGGGGTGTACTGGCCGCTCGGCGGCGGCCGATGCCGTTTCAGCTTCGAGCTTCCTGAAGAGGAGTCGCAGCGGCTTTCCGAGGGACGGTTGCGCGAGCTGATCGGAAGGCGGGCGCCGTGGTTCTCGGCCGAGCCGCGCGAGGTCTACTGGAGCACGGCGGTGCGTTTCGAGCGGCGACTCGCCGAGAGGTTCGCGGCGGCACGCCTCTATCTCGCCGGCGACGCGGTCCATCTCACGGGACCTCTCGGAGCCCAGAGCATGAACGTCGGGCTGAGGGAGGCCGTCGAGGTCGCGAGCCGCATCGTCGAGGCGCTGCGGGCCCGCGCCGACGCCGGGCAGGCGGAAGCCTACGACGCGGGCCGGCGCGAGGAATGGAAGCGGCTGCTCGGCCTGGAGGGCGCGCCTTGGGCGCTGCCCGGCGCCGATCCCTGGGTGGCGGACCACCGCGGGCGGCTCCTGTCGGCGATTCCCGCTTCGGGCCGCGACCTCGAGGCGTTGCTCCGGCAGGTGGGCCTCACGATGGGCGGGGACGCCTGAGACAGTGGGTGGCTGGATTCCGGCTTTCGCCGGAATCATGACGAAGATTGCGCCATCCCGGGATTCGGTGTATGAATCCCGCCACCTCTGCGAAGCCTCCGGCGGCTTCCACGGTGCACGGGGGATAAGGGGGAGCCATGACCGGGATCCGGTGGAGCCGCTGGCGGCGAGCCATCGTCCGTGTCGCCGTGGCGGCTTCCGCAACCGCCGCCCTTGCTGCGGACGTCACCAAGCCATCCGAGGTGCAGAGCCTCCGCGCCGCCCGCAGCGGCGCCCACGTGGTTCTTTCCTGGGACGCCGTGACCACCGACGTCGCGGGTGCGGCCGAAGCGGTGGACCATTACAACGTCTACCGCGGCGACGGCCCGGATTTCGAGCCGGACCGTGCGGGTGGGAGCAACCGCGTGGGAACGCCGGCCGGAACGACCTTCACCGACGCGGGAGCCGCCTCGGACGGTCTCCCGCACTACTACCGGGTCACCGCCGTGGACGCCGCGGGAAACGAGTCAGCCGCCGAGCCCTCGGCCGTGACCACGCTACCGATGCTGTCGGGCTCCTGGACCGACACGACGATCGAGACGAGCTGGACCGACGCGGCGCCGCAGGCAGAGGTCGCGGGCTACCGCGTCTATTACGGCAAGGCGTCGCGCCGGTACGAGTTCGTGGACGAGGTCGGGGTGCAGACGAGCCACTCGCTCGCCGGGCTCGAGACCAACGTGTTCTGGTACGTCGCCGTGACCGCGGTGGACGTCCACGGGAACGAGACCGCCTTCTCCAACGAGATCGTCGAGGCGGTGGCCGGCCGCGGCAGGATCCGAGCCCACGACGACGACTATCTCTGCTGGGGCGCCTCCAAGTGCCCGCCCGACCCCGGCGAGGTGCAGCGGAACGACGGCTGGCAGCTCATGGTCCCGGTGGACTTCCCGCCGGGCGAGTGGACGAGGGTCGCCGTCACGTACACGATCGACTCTCGTCTTTGCGAGCCGCCGGCCAACGGCACGACGAACAAGTGCGGCGAGGATGCGGCCCAGGGCGGCTACAACCCGTGCGGGGATCCCTGGGACCGGATCGCGCTCCTGTTCCTCGTGCTCGATGACTGCATCGAGACCGGCGGGAGCTGCGTGACACCGGCGAACCTCGAGCTCATGCACGCCATCACGCCGTTCGGCACCGACGCTCCGCCCCCGGACGGCTCGGGCCGGGTACCGCCGCGCGTGCTCACGCTCGACGTCACGCCGTTCGCGCCGCTGCTGTCCGGCCGCCGCTGGGTCGGGGCCGAGATCGGCCACTTCGTCCAGGCCGGCTGGCACGTGACGGTGGACTTCGACTTCAGCGAGCGGGCCGACGAGGCCTCGCCCAAACGGCCGGCCGACGGCATCCAGCCGGTCGTCTTCGAGGGAGGAGGCTCGATCCTGGCGCCGCGGCAGGTCTCGATCCCCGCGGACGCGCAACAGGTCGTGGCGCGCTTCTTCGTGAGCGGCCACGGCGGGAATCTCTCCTGCGACGGGGGCGCCAACGACGGGCAGCCGTGCACATCCAGCAGCCAGTGCCCGGGCGGGACCTGCCAGAACTGCGACGAGTTCTGCCACCGCACGCACTACGTGAAGGTGAACGGGCGGAACGCGTGGGTGACCACGCCGTGGCGCGACGACTGCTCGCCCGGGAGCCTCTTCGCCTGCCAGGACTGGAACGCGTGCGGGTGGCCGTCCTGCACGTTCTCGCGGGCCGGGTGGTGTCCGGGCTACATCGCCTGCGATCACGATCCGCCGTGCGACCAGGACCATGACCTGACGCTCCATCTGACACCGGGCGGCACGCACGACGTGACCTGGGAAATCCCCGTCCGCAACGGCGACTGGTTCAAGAGCATGGCCGTCTACTGGTACAGGCAGTGCCTGGGCTCGTGCGGCAACGGCACGCGGGAGTGCTCGGAGACGTGCGACGGAAGCGACGTCGGCGGGGAGACCTGCAAGAGCCAGGGGTTCGACGCAGGCACCCTCGCGTGCCTGCCGGGCTGCGGCGGCCTGGACACCTCGGGCTGCCGGCTCTACGCCTGCGGCAACTCGATCTGCGAGCCGGGCGGGGGCGAGGACTGCCTGTCCTGCCCCGCGGACTGCAACGGGGTCCAGGGGGGGAATCCCGGAAACCGCTACTGCTGCGGCGACGGCGCGGGACAGAACCCGGTCGGTTGCAGCGACCCGCGCTGCACCGCGAATGGTAATAGCTGCGATCCGGCGTAAACCCCGCTGAAACCTCCTGCCGGGTTCATGTCCCCGGCTCCTCGCCTCCCGCCCGTGAGCTCGCTCGGGTCCGGCAGCCCGCGGGGGCATCCGCCTCCGGCACCGTGAAGGCGACGAGCCCGGCCGGCCGGCCCACTTCCGCGGCGCTGTAGCCGAGCTCGCTCGCTTTCTTGCGGAACGAGTCGGCTTCCCGGTCCGGCACGAGATAGAGACGCGGGCCCTCGGGCTCGGCGAGCTCTTCTCCGAGAGATTGCTCGCGCGCTGGAAACGCCGCGGCGGGGGGCGATGCGAGCGCCACCTCTTCCACCTCGCAGTCGAGATAGAGCGCGGCGCTCCAGACGGGACGAGAATTCACGAAGACCACTTCCTCCGGCGGGGATCCGAGCACCGGCCGGATCGTCGCGGCGAACGCGCGCCCGTCCCTGCCGAGACCGGTCTCGTAGGAGGCGGCTCCTCTGAGGACCACAAGAAGACACGCCCACCCGGCGATGGCAAGGCGTCGCGAGGGCGCGACGGCCCGCCAGGCGGGCGCCCTCCGCGCGAGGATCAGCGCGAGCGGAACGAAGGACGGAAGCGCGTAGAGGGGAAGTCGGGAACGCGCCAGGGCCAGGACCCCGAGCGGCAGCAAGAGCCACAGGGCGAGAAACCGCCCTTCGCCTCCCGCCGCTTGCCGCAGGGGAGGCGGCCCGGCGCCGGCAAAGACGGCTCTCGCCGACGGGGCGCGCCGCACGCCGAGGAGAATCCAGGGAAACGCTCCCGCCGAAAGCGCCGGACCGTATACCAGCAGAGCCCCGTACCACTCCGCGTTGCGATGGTGCAGCCCGGTGAAGATCCGCCCGAAGAGTTCCTGCCCGACGAGGTACGAGAAGAGTCCCGCTTCCCGCTCGATCACCCAACTGTACCAGCCGAACCCGACGGCGGCGAAAGCGAGAAGCCCCGGCATCGGGACGAACCTCCGAAACGCTGCCGCCTCGCGCGCCCGGGCGACGAACAGCGCGATCGCCGCGAGCGGAAGAAGCGCGGGCGGTCCTTTCGTCAAGAAGGCCAGACCGAAGCCGGTCCACATGAGAAGCGCCCACGCTCGCGAGCGACGCCTGTCGCCCCACCACGCCTCGACGAACGCTGCCACCGCGAGCGTTTCCCACAGGGCGAGAACCGTGTCCGGCGTCACGACGTTCGCGGCGGCGAATGGCAGGGGCATCGTGGCGAAGAAGAGCGGGGCCATCGTGCGCCGCTCCGGGGCGAGGCGGCGGCCGAGCAGCGCGACGAGGCCGACGAGGCCGCAGAAGGCGAGCGCATTCGGGAGACGGGCGGCCCACTCGTTGCGACCGAACAGGCGGAAGCTTCCCGCCAGCACCCAGTACGTCAGAGGTGGCTTCGCGAAGTGGGGCCGCTCGTGGTGCGTGGTGAAGGTGGGGCTCGAGCAGGT
>JBBIHW010000250.1:0-5142 GCA_037446795.1 Acidobacteriota bacterium | reverse complement strand
TCCTCCGCCCCCGGTCCGAACAGCACCGCCGCCCGAGCCGCGGCCGTCGCGCGCTCCGGCGGGCCGAGCCATGGCGGTTCGAGCTCGCGCGGCGGGGAGCTGCCGGGGTCGTACCGGGCGCCGTAGACCTCTCCCCGGCCCGCATCGAGCAGGGGCACGCGGTCCGCCTCGGTGGCCCCCAGCGCTTCGGCCATCGCTTCCAGGGTACCCACGCCCAGGGCGGGCCGCCCGCTCGCGAGCGCGAGACCCCGCGCCGTCCCGAACCCGACCCTGAGCCCGGTGAAAGAACCCGGCCCGCGGGTGACCGCCCACGCGTCCACGCTCGACCTCGACCACGCCGCCTCGGCCAGCAAGCGGTCGAGCAGGGAGAGCACGTGGCTCGCGAGCGAGTCGCGGGCCAGGATGCCCGCCACTGCCACGACGACCGGCGTTCTGTCCGCCTCCCCCTCCAGCAGGGCGACGCTCCCCCACCAGGTCGCGGTGTCGAGGGCCGCGATCCTCCTCAAGGCCCCCCCGCCGCCTGTGCCATCCGGGCGCGCTCGAGGAACTCGAACAGCCTCGACTCGGCCTCGCCCTCGCCCGGCTCGAACGCGACGCCGACCTCGAAGCCGTCGCCGGCCTCCGCCGCCTCCCCGGCGGGTGCCGGCAGCTCCTCGAGCCGGACGACCCGCCCGCGCAGCCTCACCGGCACGCCGGCCGATCCCGACCCGGTGGCGGCGACGCGGATCTCGATCGTCTCGCCCACCTCGAGCGGCTCCGGTGTGGTGAACAGGATCCCGCCGCGGCTGAGGTTCCTCCCGCGGCCCGGCCCGAGGTCGCGCGGGGCGAGAACCTCGACCTCGAACCTCCCGGGCTCGAGGTCGAACCTCAGATAGCGCCGCCGGTCGGGAGCGAAGGCCCGGACCGCGTTCTTTCCCGCGGCCTTCGCGTCGTGCAGCGCCTGCTCCGCGCGCGCGAGCAGCTCGTCCGCGGTCTTGGCGTCCTCCGGGTAGCAGGCCACGCCGCCCGACACGGTGAGGCCGCACGGACGGCCCCCGACCTCGCGCCTGCGGAAGTGGGCCTCGACCTCGCCGCGGAACCGCTCGGCGACGAGCAGGGCCCCGTTGCGGTCCGTCTGCGGGAGCAGCACCGCGAACTCGTCCTCCGCGAAGCGCGCCGCGACGTCAATGTCCCGGATCTTGTTGCGGAGCAGGATGGCCGCCTCCCGCAGCAGGCGGTCGCCGAGGACCTCCCCCGCACCGCCGCACCGTCCGGCGAAATCGTCCAGGTCGAAAACGACCACCGCCATCGCGTGCCCGTAGCGGCGAGCCCGGCGCGATTCGGCCTGCACGGAGGCGCGGAACGCCCGGTCGGTGGCGAGGCCGGTCACGCCCTCGGCGGGACCGCCCTCCGGCCCGCCTCCCTCGAACTCGATCTCGGCGAGGACGGGAGAGGCGAGCTGGCGGTTCACGTTGAGGAAGTAGTCGAGCGCCGCGACCCTCACCCCGACGTCCCTCCCGAGAGCCACGGACATCTCGTGCCTCTGCGTCAGGATCGCCTCCCAGTGCCGCCGCGCCTCCTCCTCCTCGAAGGGAAGGTGGGTCAGGATCAGCAGCAGGGCGGCGTGGGCCCCGATCCCGCTCTCGCGGGTCAGGGCATCGAGCCGGGCGAGCAGGCGACTCGCGTTCGTCGCATCCTCCGCGAGGACCGACAGGAGGTGCTCCCGCAGGCGGCCCGCTTCCTCGGAGGTGATCACCGGGTCGCCCCCTGCGCAGCGAGCGGCGTCCGCGGGCCGCGGGAGATCTCCTCGAGGAACCGCTCCTCCGGCACGCGGCCGTCGAACGCGATGCCGACCCGGTAGGGGTCGGCTGGGGAGGACGGCCGCTCGACTCGAACGACGCGGCCCGTCATCTCGCACGCGGCGGTGCCGACGGTGCGGCGGCCCTCGATCACCACGCGCACGGTCTCGGCCGGCCGCAGCGGTTCGCCCACCTCCACCAGGATTCCTCCCCGGCTCAAATTGACGGCGACCGCGGGCCGGTCCGCCCCTGCGGCGCCGAGCCGGAGGCGAGCGCCTGGGAGGGCGGGATAGCGCACTTCGGACCGCCGCTCCGCCCAGTACAGCGCCACCCGGTTCTTTCCCCCGCCCTTCGCGACGTACAGGGCGCGGTCCGCTCTCTCCACGAGGGTGTCCGGGTCCACGCCGTCGTCGGGATAGGAGGCCACGCCTCCGCTGACCGTCAGGCGCACCTCGCGCCCGGCGGTCGGCTCCTCGGAGAAGGCCACGAGCAGGCCCCGCCGGATCCGCTCGCCCAACGCGTACGCCCCCATCCGGTCCGTCTCGGGCAGCAGGACCGCGAACTCCTCGCCGCCGTAGCGGGCCGCGAGGTCGGAGTCCCGGACCGTCCGGCGCAGCAGCCGTCCCGCCCGCTCGAGCACCACGTCGCCGAAGAGGTGCCCGCACGCGTCGTTGACCGCCTTGAAGTCGTCGAGGTCGAGCAGCAGCACCGAGAGGATCAACCCGTAGCGCTGGCAGCGGAGGATCTCCCGCTGCAGCCCCTGCCGGAAGGCGCGCCGGTTCGCCAGGCCGGTGAGATGGTCGGTGAGGGCGCACCGCTCCGTCTCGGCGAACTCGCGCATCTCGATGATCTTCGGGCTGCGCAGTCGGCGCTCCACGTTCTGCAGGTAGTCGAGGGCCGCGACGCGCAGGCCGGGGTCCCGGCCGAGCGCGCGGGCGAGCGTCTTGCGGTGCCCCAGGATGTCGCTCCAGACCCGCCCGGCCTCCTGCTCCGGGAGCTCCACGTGAGCCAGGACGCGCAACGCCAGGGACAGAGCCGGGATCTCCTCCTGGCGGCCGAGGTCCCGCAGGCGGGCGAGCAGGCGCTGCGGCTCGGGGCGATCCTCGGCGAGGAGCCGCAGCAAGCGCTCCTCGATCTGCCGGCCGGGTCTCGGTGCCGCCACGGTCGGTCGCCGGTCCTCCGCAGGCCGATCCTACCACGCAGGTTTCGGACCGAAGCCGCCTGGGCGCGGAAGTCGTTCGGGTGTAGGCTGTGCAACTGTCGCGGGGGCGCTCCCGTATGAACACTGGCGGCTCGGAGGCACGCGGTTGAGCGTTCGCGAGCGCGAGGCTCGGGTCGGGAGGCGGGGCCCCTGCGGGGCGCGGGCGGTCTCCGCCCCCGCGCCTGCCGGCTCGGACGAGGTCCTCGTCGAGCTGTCGCTCGAGGGGGACCGCTCGGCCTTCGAGGAGCTCGTGCGGCGCCACCAGCGCGGCGTCGTGAACTACCTCTACCGGTTGACCGGCTCCCGCGACGCGGCGATGGATCTCGCCCAGGACGTGTTCCTCAAGGTCTACCAGGCCCTGTCGTCCTTCAACTCGGACTACCGTTTCACGACGTGGCTGTACCGGATCGCGGGCAACTGCGCCATGGACGCCCTGAGGAAGCGCCGCCTCCTCACGACGCCGCTCCAGGCCGGGGGAACGGACGGAGGCCCCGGCATGGACCGCCCGGTCGCCGCCCCGGATCCCTCGCCCCACGACGCCCTGCGCCTCGGGGGGTTCTATCTCGCGGTTGAAGACACGCTCGAGCGGGCGATCGCGGCCCTGCCCGCCCGATACAGGCAGCTGCTGCTGCTGCGCCACCACCATCACTGCCGGTACGACGAGATCGCCCGGATCCTGCGCCTGCCCATCGGAACGGTGAAGAACCGGATCTTCCGCGCCCGCGAGATCCTTCGGGTGGAGCTGGCCGACCTGCTCGGCGGGGAGGAGCCGGCGTGAGGGCGTGCGCGTCGGTCCGCCTCGAGCTCGCCCGCTACGCGGAGTCGGAGTGCGGCCCGGCGGAGGCGCTCGAGGTGGCCCGCCACCTCACCCGCTGCACCGGGTGCCGCATCGTCCTCGCCCGGGAGCGGCGGCTCCTCGAGCTGCTCGGCGAACTCGACGATCCGCTGTTCGTGGGGGACGACCTGCTCGAGCGGCTGCGGGACCGCCTCCCCGCCAGGCCGCCCGCGCGCCGGCCGGCCGCGCGAAAGAAAGCCCTGCGCCTTCTCGGTCTGGCGGTCGGGTGCGGGGCGGCGGTCCGCGCTCTCTGCGAAGCGATCGGCCAGGGCTGGGGCGGGTTCGGGCCGGGCTCCCTGCCGGCCGGCTACGGGCCGGAAGCGGGAGAAGCGCTCGCCCGGGGGCTCGGGGGCGCGACCAGGTTCCTGCTCGAGATCGCCGCGCAGCTGTCCGCCGCGGGCAGGGTCCACCTCGACGGCCTCGCCTCGCCGGCCTGGGCGGTCGCGGCCCTTTTCGGCTCGGCCGCGGCGGCGGGCTCGTGCCTGATCGCCCTGGGCATCGCGGCGCGCACGCTCCTGCCGCGCCCTTCACGGGATCAGGCCGAGCCGTCTCCCCCTTGAAGCGAGCTCTCCAGGGCTGAGCCCGAGTCGCCTGGCCGCCGCCTCGAGGTCGTGACGCTCCTGGGCGAGGGCGCGACCGATCGCGTACCGCTCGAACGCGGCGAGGCCCTCCTGGAGGGAACCGAACTCGCCGTAGAGGTCCTCGGCGGGAGCGGCGCGCCCGCCCATTTCCTCGGGCAGATCGTCCGGCCCGACCGTATCGGAAGGCGCCAGCAGCAGCAGCCGCTCGATCAGGTTCCGCAGCTCCGCGACGTTGCCGGGCCAGTCGTAGGCCGTCAGCGCCGACAGCGCGCGCGGAGACAGCCTCTTGGGAGCCCTGCCGTACTCCCGCGACAGGTCCCTCATGAAGCGCTCGGCGAAGGCCAGGACGTCCTCGCGCCGCTCGCGCAGCGCCGGGACCTCCACGCGCAGCACGTCGAGCCGTCTCCTGAGGGAAGGCTCGAGCCCCGCGGGAGGCCTCGAAGCGCTCGCCAGGACCCGGACCTCGCCGAAGGGCCCGTCGGCGACGCCGAGGGCCGAGGCGAGCCGGGCCTGCAGGGAGGGATCGAGCCGGTCCACGTCCTCGAGGAAGAGCGTTCCCCCGGCGGCGAGACGCAGCCGCCCCGGATCGTCCGCACCGCCGAACAGAACCGCCGCCGCGGCGGCCGGGTCGAGGGCCGGGCACGGCACGACGACGAAGGCGCGCTCGGAGCGGGCGCTCGTCGCATGGATGCGCCGGGAGACGGTCTCGCGGCCGCTGCCCCACTCGCCGACGACGAGCACGGGCGC
>JBBIHW010000249.1:0-5148 GCA_037446795.1 Acidobacteriota bacterium | reverse complement strand
CGTCCACCACGTCACGGAGGTCGAAGGGCTTGGACAGGAAGCCCCCGCCGTGGCTCGTGTAGTAGCCGAGGTTCGCGTCCGACTGCACGAACCCCGACATGAAGATCGTCCGGCCCGCCAGCTCCTGGTCCATCTGCCGGATCTGGCGGTGCAGCATGACGCCATCCATGTCCGGCAGGTTGAAGTCCACGAGCGCGGCGTCGTAGATGTTCTGGCGGATCAGGTCGAGCGCCCCGTCCGCGGTCCCGGCAGTGTCCACCACGAATCCTTCGGAGACGAGCACCTCCCGGAGCAGGTCCACGATGTCCGCCTCGTCGTCCACCACGAGGATCCGCTCAGCGGCCATCCGGTCCCCCGGTCGGCGAGGCCCTCCCCCTCCCGGCGGCCTCCCGAACCCGCGCGGAGCTTACTACAGCGCCAGCGCGGGCCGGTAGACGGCCGCCTCGCAGCGGCTCTGCCTATGGCACGAGAACGACCTTTCCGAACACCTGGCGCGATTCCACCAGCCGATGCGCCTCGGCCACCCGCTCGAGGGGCATCACGCGGTCCACCACGGGAGCGAGTCGCCCCGCGCCGACGTGCTCGAGCACCTCGGCCAGCTCGTGGCCGCTGCCCATCGTGGAGCCGAGGATGGAGAGGCTCTTGAAGAAGACGAGTCGGAAGTCGGTCCGGAGCTCGAACCCGGACGTCGCGCCGCACGTGACGTACCGGCCGCCGCGGGCGAGACATCGGATCGTTCGATCGAACGTGTGTTCCCCCACGTGGTCCACGGCGACGTCCACGCCGCGCCCGCCCGTCCAGCGCCGCACCTCGGCGACGAAATCCGCCTCGCGGTAGTTGACCGCCACCTCGGCGCCGAGCTCCAGGGCCCGCCGGCACTTCTCCGCGCTTCCGGCGGTGGCCGCCACGCGCCCGCCGAGGAGCCGAGCCACCTGGATGGCGGCCGAGGAGACACCCGAGCCCGCGGCGTGCACGAGCGCGCTTTCGCCCGGCCTCAGGCGCGCCCTCGCCACCAGCATGTGCCACGCGGTGAGGAACACCAGCGGCACCGCCGCGGCCTGCTCGAAACCGAGCGACCGGGGCATGGGGAAGAGGTTGCGCGCCGGAACCACGATCGCCTCCGCGCACCCCCCGTCGCGACTCTCGCCCAGGATGCCGTAGCGGGGACACAGGGGCTCCTCCCCCGCCCTGCACGCGCGGCACGTCCCGCACGAGACACCGGGCCCCACGACCACCGCCTCGCCCGGGCTCACGCCCTCGACCCCGGGGCCGGCCGCGTCCACCTCGCCTGCCACGTCGCTGCCCGGAACGAGCGGGAGGGGGAAGACGTGGCCGGGGACGCCCCTCCTCACCCAGAGGTCCAGGTGGTTGACGGCGACCGCGCGGACGCGAACGCGGACCTCGCCCGGACCCGGCTCGGGCAGCGGCCGCTGCTCGAGGCCGAGAGCCTCCGGCCCGCCGTG
Organism: Acidobacteriota bacterium; assembly: GCA_037446795.1. Lineage (GTDB taxonomy): Bacteria > Acidobacteriota > Polarisedimenticolia > Polarisedimenticolales > JBBIHW01 > JBBIHW01. Next base: position 3,685 of record JBBIHW010000249.1, on the reverse strand, counting down.
CGCGCGAATCACGACCGCCCGCAAGGGGTCAGTCCCTCAGGTTGACCCAGACGCTCTTGGTCTCGAGGTAGGCGTCCAGCGCTTCGAGCCCGAGCTCCCGGCCGAACCCGCTCTGCTTGAACCCCCCGAAGGGGAGCGCGGGGTCGTACAGGTTGTACGTGTTGATCCACACCGTGCCCGCGCGGATCGCGCGCGCGATGCGGTGGGCGCGCGCAATGTCCCGGGTCCAGATCCCGGCGGCGAGGCCGTAGATGGTCGCGTTGGCCTTGGCGACCGCGTCTTCGGCGTCCTCGAAGGGGATCGCGGCGAGGACGGGCCCGAAGATCTCCTCGCGGGCGATCGTCATCTCCGGCCGCACCTCGGCGAACACGGTGGGGCGGACGAAGTAGCCCCGGCCCCCGCCGATTTCGGCCGCCCGCCGCCCCCCGGCGACGAGCCGCGCGCCCTCGGCCCGGCCCTTCTCCACGTAGCCGAGCACCGTCTCCATCTGCGCCGCCGAGGCGAGGGGCCCCATTCGCGTCGTCTTTTCCCTGGGATCGCCGAGCACCGTCGCCTCGGCCCGCTCGGCGAGCTTCGAGACGACCTCCTCGTACGCCGGACGCTCGACGAGCAGCCGCGAACCCGCCGCGCAGACCTCCCCCTTGTTGTAGAAGATCCCCGTGAAGGCGCCGCGGACGGCGGCCTCGATGTCCGCATCCGCGAACACGATGTTCGGCGACTTGCCGCCGAGCTCGAGGGTGAGCCGCTTGAGCGTGCCCGCGGCCTCCCGCATCAGGGACCGGCCCACTTCGCTGCTGCCCGTGAACGCGACCTTGTCGATGCCCGGATGGCGGACGAGGGCGAGCCCGAGTCGCGAGCCCGCCCCGGTCAGGACCTGGAGCACCCCCGGAGGCAAGCCCGCGTCGAGGCCGATGCGGCCCATCTCGAGCGCCGACAGGGGCGTCGTGCTCGAGGGCTTGAGGATCACCGCGCAGCCCGCGGCGAGGGCCGGGGCCACCTTCCAGGCCGCCAGCAGAAACGGGAAGTTCCACGGCACGATCGCCGCGACGACGCCCACCGGCTCGCGGATCGTGTACGTGAAGGCGTCGGGCCGCTGCTGAACGGTGCGCCCCTCGATCTTCGTCGCGGCGCCGCCGTAGTACTGGAAGAGTGCTGCCGCCATCGGCAGCTCGATCTTCCCCGAGTCGAACAGGGTCTTGCCCGTGTCGAGGGTCTCGACGAGGGACAGTCTCCCGATGCGGTCGAGGACGAGCTGTCCCATCTTCCAGAGGATCGCGCCGCGCTCCGCTGCGGCCATCCTCGCCCACGGCCCGGACTCGATCGCGCGCCGCGCGGCGGAAACGGCCAGCTGCACGTCCTCCTCGCCGGCCTCGGCCACCTCGGCCAGCACGGTCTCGTCGGCCGGGTTCACCGTCGGGAAGCGCCGGCCCGAGCTTGCCTCCCTCCACTCGCCGTCAATGAGAAGCCTGCCCGGTCCGAGCTCGGTGAGCTCGCTCATTCTCGATCACCTCTCGTCTTGCCGACCGTGGCACGCAACGCCGAGAGCGCGCGATTCTACCACGGCCCGTCGCGGGCGGGCCGGCTCACACGCGCACGGTCGGGTCGAACAGGCGCAGGTACTCCTCGGTCGCGTAGCGGTCCGTCATCCCGGCGATGTAGTCGGCGATGGTCCGCTCGAGCCCGTCTCGCTCCGCCCTCCTCCGGTGGTCGTCCGGGAGCAGGCGCGGGTTGCGGTGGTAGCGTTCGTAGAGCGCCCGCAACACGCCCCGCGCCTTGTCCATCATCCTCTCGATGCGGTGGTGCCGATAGAGATGCTCCCGCAAGTACTCCTTGAGGGCGCGGTTCTCCGCGGCGACCTGCGCCGAGAGGCCGGCGAGCGGAGACGCGTGGCGGCGCACGTCCTCGACGCGGCGGGCACCGGCCTCGGCGAGGCGGTGGCGCGTCGTCTCGATCAGGTCGGTGACGAGCGTGTCGATCACCCCCCGCAAGGCCAGCGTCCGCAGCTGCCGCGCGTCGGCTCCGGGGTGCTCGGCGCGCGCGGCGCGGAACGGCTCTCCGAAGAGAGGAACCGCGCGGCAGAGGTCCTCGAGGTCGAGGAGGCCCGACTCGAGCCCGTCGTCTATGTCGTGGTGGTTGTAAGCGATCTCGTCGGCGACATCAATGAGCTGGGTCTCGACCGGCGGCTCGAGGGAGGGCTCGTACTCGGCGAACTCCGGGGCCCTCGCCAGGTCCACCGGCCCCGAGTGCTTCGCGATTCCCTCCCGCACCTCCCAGGTCAGGTTGAGCCCCCGGAAGCTCGGGTAGCGCTCCTCGAGGTACTCCACGATCCTGAGCGTCTGGCGATTGTGGTCGAAGCCCCCGTGCTCGGCCAGGAGCTCGTCGAGGACATCCTCCCCGAGGTGCCCGAAGGGGGTGTGGCCGAGGTCGTGGCACAGCGCCAGCGACTCCACGAGGTCCTCGTTGAGGCCGAGGGCGCGCGCGACCGTGCGCCCGATCTGGGCGACCTCGAGGCTGTGGGTCAGCCGCGTGCGGTAGTGATCGCCCTCATGATTGACGAAGACCTGGGTCTTGTATTCGAGCCTACGGAACGCGCGGCAGTGAACGATGCGGTCGCGGTCCCGCTGGTAAGGGGACCGGTACGGGTGCTCCGGCTCGGCGTGGCGGCGCCCGCGCGAGCAGGACGGGTGCTGGGCGTACGGGGCGAGTGCGACCCCGCCCACCTCGAGCGACCCTGCCCCGTCCATGGCGCGGAAGGGTAGACCCGCCGAGGGGAGCGGTCAACGCGCCGAGCGCGCCTGCGTCAGACCGAGAAGCTGTGGCCGCAGCCGCAGGTGCCGGTCGCTCTCGGGTTGTCGATCTTGAAGCCCGCGCCCTCGAGGCTCTCGATGTAATCGATCTTCGCGCCCTCGAGGTACATGCCCGACATCGCGTCCACGTACACCTTCAACCCGTCGAACTCCAGCACCTGATCGTTCGGGCCCTCGGTGTCCTCGAAGGTCAGCCCGTACTGGAAGCCCGAGCACCCGCCGCCGTGAATGGACACGCGCAGGCCGAACCCCTCCTTCTTCTCGGCGACCAGTAGCTCCTTGACCTTCTGGACGGCCTTCTCGGTGACCTGGATCATCGTCGCGCTCCTCGTGAGGAAAACCTGCGCGCCCTGGGGCGCACTCGCTCCTCGCCGAATGCACCGGGAAATGTATCGGGCCGGTCCGATTTTGTCAACGACGGCGTACACCGGGCACGGCAACGCCTTGCTCGCGCCCGGAGCGGTCGGCTATCCTCCGGGCGCGATGGCGAGCGAGGCTCCGCGCCGGGTCCAGCTCTACCTGGACCTCCCGTACAAGAAGGAGCCGAGGGAGGACCTGCGCGTTCGGGCATGGCTCGACCGCGGCTACCGGATCGCCCACCTGCAGCGGCTGACGGACCGGGACGCCGTCGTCACGCTCGAGCGCCCGCTCCCGAGCGCGCCGGAGTGACGCACGGCCGGAGGAGAGATCGGTTTCCGCGGCGGCCCGTGCGGGAGCACCGACGGCGACCAGCCAGTCAGGCATCCGCTCGAGCCCGCGCCTGCTCCCCCGAGAGGCCGACGGGCATCGCGCGCGCGCGGCGCACCGCCCGCCGCGGGCGGGCAGCCCGGGGCGGATCCGGGCTAGTCCGGGCTTGATCAGCCCCAGCTTCCTTCCCC
>JBBIHW010000248.1:0-5163 GCA_037446795.1 Acidobacteriota bacterium | reverse complement strand
CCTCGCAGGGATCACGAGGCGCTGGCCCGACTTCAGCACCGAGGGGTTCGGGAGGCGGTTGTGCGCGAGGATCTCGGCTACGGTGACCCCGTAGCGCGCGGCGATCCTGAACAGCGACTCGCCGCGCCGCACGACGTGGACGATCGTCTCGGCGATCGCGGCGGCGACCGCTGCGTCGCTCGATTCCCCCGCCTCGGAGGTCGCCGTGGAGGCGCCGGCCGACGTGGGCTCGCGCTTCTCGAGCGTGCCTTCGGGGAACCAGACGATGGTCCCCGCCGGGAGCGGAAGCCCGCGGTGGACAGCGCGCTTGGACCACGCGGGGTTGAGCGGGATCAGCCGGGAGAGCTCGACCCCGTAGCGCTGCGCGATGCGGTGCGGAGGCGTGGCCCTGTCGAGAACGAGCCGGTCGAGGCGCAGCAGGGGTTCCGGGCTGACGCCCTCCGGGAAGTAGGCGGCCGGGTCGCGCGCGATCTCGCGCGCCGCCAGGAACTCGGCATAGAAGCTCTTCGAGGCGAACCCGAAGTAGCGCCCGTCGAACTCCCGGAGGATCCGGTCGAAGTCGGTTCCGAACCGCTCCTTGGCCCGCAGCATCCCCTCCACCCCGTGGTTGTAGGACGTGATCGCGAGGGGCCAGCTCCCGAGCAGCTCGAAGGCGCGCGCCAGGTAGCGGGCGGCGCCGTGGGCCGAGGCGATCGGATCCCACCGCTCGTCGAGCGCCGGGCCGACCTTGAGGAAGCGGCGTCCGGCCGTGCGCGTGAACTGCCAGAGGCCGATCGCACGGGCCGAGGACCGCGCGCGAGGATCGAACGAGCTCTCGACGTGCGGCAGGTACGAGAGGTCCTCGGGCAGCCCCGCCTCGCGAAAAACCTCTGCGAAATGTTCGAGGTACCGCCCGCTCGCCTCGATCCCGCGCCTGAACCTTTCCCTCAGGCCGCGCTGTGCGCGCACGCGCGCGTGGGCGCCGCGGAGGGCCTCGCTTCCCGCCGTGGTCGAGACGAGCAGGGCGAGCGCCTTCTCGTCGTCCTCGAGCGGGGTGCCCGCTGCGACCTTCGCCTCGAGGTGTCGGAGTCGCCCTTCGAGGTGCTGCCGGCGCAGCCGGATGTACTCCTGGGCCGCGTAGGAGGAGGTCGCCATCGAGTCGGGAAGCTCCTGGACCTCGTAGACGAGCCCGGGGTAGACCGAATCGTGCAGCGCGAACTCGCGCTCCGACCACTCGGCGAAGACCCGCTTCCAGAACTCGACGCGCGGGCGGAGGGACTCGCTGACCGGAAAGGGATCGGCGTCGGCGGGGCTCTCGGCGGTTTCGGCGGGAGGCTTCGCGGCGGGAACCGCCTCGTCGTTTTCCGGTTCCTGCGGGGCCGGTTCCTGCGGCCCGGTCCTCTCTTCGACGACGATCCGGAGCGGGGGAGCGCTCTGTTCCGCCTCCTGCGCTGCGGCGGGCGCGATCGCGGCCAGCAGGGCCCATCCGAGGCCCATCGCGATCGGCAACGACACCGAGAGCCGCGACCTCATCCCGGGAAGCTTCCCGAGCACCACCCGAATATACGCGGAGTCCGATGGTCCATCAAACGCCTTCGCGCCGCAGCCGGTCGAGAAGTCCGACGAGATCCGCGGGCGGATCCGACACGAAGACGAGCCTCGTGCGGCGGGTCGGATGCTCGAAGCCGAGGCGGTGGGCGTGGAGCGCGGTCCGGCCGATCCAGGGCGACCTTCGCCCGTAGGCGACGTCACCGACGAGCGGATGCCCGCGCGACTGGAGCTGCACGCGGATCTGATTGCGCCGGCCGGTCTCGAGGGTGACCTCGAGGAGCGTCGCCGTCTCGAAGCGCTCGAGCACCCGGTACGTGCAGATCGCCTCTTTCCCCTCCGAGGGCCGGCGGGCGGAGTTCACCTTGAGGCTGCGCGGGTGCTCGAGGAGGCGGTCCACCAGGCGGCCCTCGGCGGGTTCGACCCGTCCCTCCGCAACGGCGAGGTAGACGCGCTCGGGTTGACGCGAGCGGAACTGCTGGCGGAGGGCGGCCAGCGCCGCCCGCGTGCGGGCGAAGACGACGAGGCCCGAAGTGAACCGGTCGATTCTGTGCGCGGGATGGACCCGGGGCCGCTTGAAGCCACGCCTCCGATAGTGCTCCTCGAGGAGCCGCTGGACGGAGGGAGCTTCGGAGGCAGGGGCCTCGACGGCGAGGGTGCCCGCCTCCTTGTCCACGACGACGACGTCGCGATCCTCGTGGACGATCCGGAAGCCTCGGGTTCTCCTCGCGCGCCGCGGCGCGCGGTAGCCGCGCTGCGGATCCGGAGCGAGCTCGATGCGGTCGCCCTCGCCGAGACGCTCGCCTGGCCGCATCACGACCCGGCCGTTGACGCTCACCGCGCCGCCCGAGATGAGAGCCCGGGCCGAAGCGTGCGAGCCGCCCTGCCGGTCGCGCAGGAGCCGCTGGAGCGTCCGCCCCGCCTCGGCGCGCCCCACGACGAACCTCGCAGGCTTCACCGGACGCCCATGGTCCCCGCTCGCCGGGTCGCCGTGGCGCTCGAGCCCGGAGGCGTCGCTGGATCGTGACGGCGGTTCCGCGCGCGCTCACCATCAGCATGTTGCCGGTCTGACCCGCGCCGATCGTCTCGTAGTCGAGGTCCACGCCGACGACCGCGTTGGCGCCGAGCGCTCGCGCCTGCTCGACCATTTCGCCCAGGGCGATCTCCTTGGCCTTGCGGAGCTCCTTCTCGTAGGCGGCCGAGCGGCCGCCGACGATGTCCCGGATTCCCGCGAAGAAGTCCTTGAAGATGTTCGCTCCCAGGATCGCTTCGCCGCTCACGAGCCCGTGGTGGGAAACGATCCTCTTGCCCTCGACCGCGTGTGTCGTGACCACGAGCATGGCGAACCTCCCTCGCTCGCGCAAACCCGGGCGCGGCGGGCGCGCGCTCCCACCTCGCGGATCCGACCGCCGGATCCGGCCCCGCATCAGGATGCCCGCGAAACGGCCGGCGTTCAAGGGGCGCATCCAGCCCGTCGCGCCGTCTTCAATCCGGTTGGAGTCCGGGCTCCTGGTCTCGATCGCCCGCGTCGGCTCGCGCCTCGCGGCACCCCGGCCGACAGTCGCTTGACGGTTCGCGGCGAGCGATCGAGGGCCCGCGCGGTCTCCTCGACGCTCAGGCCGGCGAAGCAGCGCAGCTTGACCACGCCTCCCATGGACGCCTCGCGCGCGTCCAGTCGCTCGAGGGCGCGGTTCGACGCGAGCAGCTCCTCCGGATCCGGATCGCGGCTCGCCACCTCCTCGTCCCGGGTCCCCTGGTGCTGCCCCCCGCCTCGTTTCAGCCTCGCCCGCGCGCGGGCCCGCTCCACGACGATGCGTCGCATGGCCTCGGCGCAAAGAAGTGCGCTCGATTGCTCCACTCGTACCCGGCGTCGCCGACCAGCCTCAGGTAGGCCTGGTGCACCAGCGAGGTCGGATCGTGAGTTCCGGCCCGCTCCCGCGCGAGGCGGGCGCGGGCCAGCCGCCGGAGCTCGTCGTAGACGAGCGGGAGCAAGTCGGCGGCGGCCTGCGCGTTCCCCTCGCCGATCCTCTGCAAGAGCCGGGTGACCCGATGGGAAGCGTCCTGGGGCATGTGCGCCCTTCCCTGTGCGCGGCGGGAGCGCCCCGGCGATCGCGGCGCCGTGGCCGCATTGCGGCGTTGGTGGTCGTTGCCGGCTCTCCTCGGGTAACGAGGCCGGCCCACCTTCTAGCGCGGGTTCGCCCATGGAGCAAGACCGCTGGCGCCGGATGTGGGAGCTGTTCCACGAGGCGCTCGAGCGGCCCGAGCGCGAGAGGGAGACCTTCCCCGAAGCCGCCTGCGGGGCGGACGCCGAGCTGCGCGACAGGATCCGCGCGCTGCCCCTTTCCCACGAGCGTGCGGGGGGATTCTGGACCGGATCGAGGCATCTGGCGCCGTCGGCCTCGAGGACCCGCTCGTGGGCTCCCGCATCGGCCCCTACCGGATCCAGGCGGTGAGCGGGGAAGGGGGGATGGGCGTCGTCTACGAGGCCGAGCAGGAGGAGCCCATCCGGCGGCGCGTGCCTTGAAGCTGATCCGCCTCGGCATGGACACCCGCGAGTTCGTGGCGCGGTTCGAGGCCGCTCGCCTGCGGAGCGCCTGCTCGCCGCTCAGTGCGAGCCGTGCCGTCGCTGGGTCTCGCTGAGAGAGCCCTCCCGGTAGAACCGTTCGTAGAAGTCCGGGTCGAGGTGGTGCGCCTGGTAGGCCAGCACCGTTCGGAAGGGGCCGAACGTCGCCGGGAAGCGGCCGTAGCGGCGGTGGATGTCATCGCAGTAGGCCGCCACGGCGGCGATCGTCCTGTCCGAGTAGCGCGGGATGCCCGCCTGCACGGTGGCTCCGTCCTTCCAGCCCGTGGCCTGGCCGCCGTCCCGGAACGTCCCGCTGCCCTCCGCGTACTTGTAGTCCAGGAAGGCGACGACCGCCTCCTCCATGTCCCGGTAGTACGGCGGGCAGTAGGGCCTGACGAGCGCCTTGCCGTCGCGCTCGAGCCCGACCGCGGTCGGTACGGGAAGGTCGCGCCGCAGGGCTCGAAGGAGAACCTTCCGCAGCGGGCCGGCGCCGATGGTCCTGGAGAACGGGACGTCCTCCATCCTGAACCCGAGCGCCCTCGGCCACGCGTAGGGATGAGCCGCGAAGTGCGGGAAACCTCCCAGGCCCAGCGCCTGCGCCATCAGGGCCAGGTTCTGGATCATGCCCCCCTGCTCGATGGCGGCGAACTCGCAGAGCCAGCTCTCCACGAAGCCGACCGTCGCCACCCGGCCCGCGCGGGGATCGTCGTTCAGGCGACCGCCCCGGGATCGGGCGAACGCGGCGATGCCGGCCGGGCGATAGCCGTTGCGCTCGTCCACGATGAAGAGGGCGAACTCCTCGCTGAACGCCGACAGGAGCAGGTTGATGTAGATCGCCGAGAACTCGGCAACCGGCACGAAGTAGGTCGTGCCGGGCAGGTTGGCCGAGTACTTGTTGAAGGGCGGCACGCAGGGGACCTGCCGCGGGACGTCCACGCGCCCGTCCGCGACGCGGACGCGGCTCCGCTCGTAGAGGTGGACCAGGCGGCGCCGGCGCGCGGCCTCGACCGCGCCGCTGCGCAGGTCGTCGGCGTCCTCGCCGCTGACGACCCATGGGCGGCGACCGACGGCCG
>JBBIHW010000247.1:0-5166 GCA_037446795.1 Acidobacteriota bacterium | reverse complement strand
AGCCGAGGGCCGCGGCGTGGAGCGCGATGCGCCCGAAGGCGCGGACCGCCTCGACCCGCGACGGGTCGCGAAGGCGCCGCCAGGGCTGTCCGCCGTACCGCGTGTCGCCTGCGACCGGATGGTGGATCGAGGCGAGGTGGACGCGGATCTGGTGCGTGCGCCCCGTCAGGGTCCGGACCTCGAGCAGCGTGAAGTCCCGCAGCGGCTCGATGGTGCGGTACGCGGTGAACGCCTCTCGCCCTCGCGGCGATCGAACCGACATCCGCGTCCGGTCCGAGCGGCTCCTGCCGATGGGCGACTCGATCCTCCCGGAGGCGGGATCGGGCCTGCCCCAGACGAGGACGTGGTAGGTCTTGCGGACCTCGCGCCTCGCGAACGCAGCGTGCAGCGCCCGGTACGCGACCTCCGTCTTGGCGACGACGAGCAGCCCCGAGCTGTCCCGGTCGAGCCGGTGGACGATGCCCGGCCGATCGGGCGAGCCGGTCTGCGCGAGCGGAGTCCCCCTCCCGAGCAGGGCGTGGACGAGCGTACCGGTGCGGCGGCCGTGGCCGGGGTGGACGACGAGCCCCGCCGGCTTGACAACGACCACGATGTGCTCGTCCTCGTGGACGACATCGAGGGGGATCGGTTCGGGGACGAAGGGGCCCGACTCGACCTCGGGGAGGAAGACCTCGACCTCCATCCCCTCGCGCAGGCGCAGGCCGGCCTTCCGGGCCGGAGCCCCGTCCACGCGCACCCGCCCCTCCTCGACCACCCTGCGCAGCGCCGAGCGCGTCGCCGATTCGAGCCGGCGGGCGAGGAAGACGTCCAGGCGCTCGCCTGCGTGATCGGCCGGGACCGCGAGCCGGATCGTCCGGCCCCTCATGCAGTGGCGGGAGCGCGCGAGCGCAGCCGCCCCCGGGCGAGAGCGACCGCCGCGACCCCGGCCCCCGCGAGCCCCAGGACCTGCGAGGTGGACACGCGTCCCCCGAGCCAGACTCCACGGATCTCGTCCCCGCGCCACATTTCGAGGATCGAGCGGGTCACGCCGTACAGGAGCACGTACCACCAGAACACGCTGCCTTCGGCCCGGCCCGGCCGGCGCCCGAGCCAGGCCAGCAGCCCTGCCAGAACGAGGTCGTTCGCCATCTGGACGAGCTGGATCGGGAAGAGCGGAACGCCGAGCAGATCCGCGGGGACCATCGAGTCCGGGTCCGTGAAGGTCACGGCGAAGGCGCTGCCGCGCGCGGGAACGCCGTGACAGCAGCCGGCCGCGAAGCACCCGAGCCTCCCCACGGCCTGCGCCGCGGCCACCGGTGGGGCCGCTGCGTCGGCGACCCGCCGGAACGGGATGCCGTACCTGCGGCAATAGAGCGAGCAGGCCAGGAATCCCGCTCCGACCCCGACGAGCAGGACGCCGGCCGACCGGACCGTCTCCAGGACGGCCCGCGGCCGCTCGAGGTAGTAGCGCCACTCGACGGCGAGCAGCCCGAGCTTCGCCCCGAGGATCCCCGCGAGCAGCGAGACGAAGGCTGCGTTCCAGACCCGCTCCTGCGGCAGGTCCTCGAATTGCCCGATCCGACGCGCGAACCACCACCAGGCCAGAACGAGCCCCGCGGCGAACAGCACCCCGTAGGTGGGCAGGGCGATCCGCGTCGTCCCGAGCAGCGGCAGATCGCGGAATCCGAAGTCGAGGACGTACGGGTGCACTACGTCGCCTCCGGGGTGCGCGCCTTTCGCGCCCTGGAGGCGGCGGGGCGGAAGGCATCGAACAGGAGCAGGCCCGCCCCGACCACGATGCACGAGTCGGCGACGTTGAAGGTCGGCCAGTGGGCCGTGCCGAAGCGCTCCTCGAGCCAGAGGGCGAGCGGTCCCCACGACGCGTACGCGTCGAAGAAGTCCACCACCTCGCCCCGCAGCGCCCGATCCACGAGGTTTCCCGCAGCGCCCCCGAGGATCAGGGCGAGCCCGGCGAGGGGCCCGCGGCCGGACTCCTCCGTCCGGGCGAGGAAGACCGCGATGGCGACCACGGCCACGGCCGGGACGAGCGACAGCAGCAGCGTGCGCCACGGATCGCCGAGATCGGAGAACGACCCGAACAGGCCCCCCCGATTCCGCGAGTAGTGGAGGTTCAGGACTCCCGGGATCACGGCGACCGCGCCGCGTCCGGCGAGCCAGAGGTCGGCGGCGACCTTCGAGGCCTGGTCGGCGAGGAGCACGGCCACCGACGCGAGGAAGTACGGGGCGCGGGAGCCGTTCACGGCGCCGCCTCCCGCACCGCCGCCGCGCACCGCGCGCACACTTCGGGCAGCGCCGGGTCGGAGCCGACGTCTCGCGTGTAGCGCCAGCAGCGCGCGCACTTCGCTCCCTCGGCGCGGCGCACCTCGACGGCGAGTCCCTCGATGCGGTCCGACCGGTGGGCCCCCTCGCCCGCCGGCCCCAGCTCGACCTCGCTGGCGATCAGAACGGTCTCGAGGGCCGGCCCGAAGCTCGACAGGAACCGGGCCAGCGCCTCCGGGGCCTCGATCCGCACCGACGCCTCGAGGGAGCTTCCGATCCGCTTCTCCCTGCGCGCGGCTTCGAGGGCCTTGGCCGCCTCCTCCCGGACGTCCATCAGCCGCTCCCAGCGCTCGAGGAGGTCCCGGTCCTCGGGAATCTCCGCAGGCCCCGGGAACTCCTCCGCGTGCACGGAGGCTCCGTCCCACCGGGGGCGCCCCTCGATCCCCTCGAGCTCCTGCCAGACCTCCTCGGCGGTGAAGCACAGCACCGGGGCCGCGAGCCGCGAGAGGTCCCGAGCGAGCCGATGGAGCACGGTCTGCGCCGACCGCCGTGCGCGCGAGCGCTTCGGGGCCGTGTACAGCCTGTCCTTGAGAATGTCCAGGTAGACCGCCGAGAGCGTCACCGCGCAGAACTTGTAGAGCGCGTGGTAGACGACGTGGTACTGGTGGGCCTCGTAGGCCGCCACGAGCCGCCGGCGGAGCTGCTCCAGGCGCTGCAGCGCCCAGCGATCGATCTCCTCCATTTCGGCGTACGGAACACGGTCGGTCTGCGGCCGGAAACCGCTCAGGTTGCCCAGCAGGTATCGGAACGTGTTCCGGATCTTGCGGTAGGCCTCGGCGATCCGGTCGAGCGCTTCCTCCGAGATCGGCATGTCCTCGACGAAGTCCACCATCGAGACCCACAGCCGCAGGATCTCCGCACCGCGCCGGTCGGCGACCTCGATGGGGGACACCACGTTGCCCAGCGACTTGGACATCTTGCGGCCCTCGCTGTCGAGGACGAAGCCGTGGGTGACCACCTCGCGGTACGGGGCGCGGTCGCGGTCGTGGACGGCGACCAGCAGCGAGGAGTGGAACCAGCCGCGGTACTGGTCGTGCCCTTCGAGGTAGAGGTCCGAGGGCCAGGGAAGCTCCGCTCGCCGCCCGAGCACGGCGCTGTGGGACACGCCCGACTCGAACCACACGTCCACGATGTGATCGTGGATGTCCAGCCGGTCCCTCTTCCCGCAGCGCGGGCAGGCGAGGGGCTCGGGGACGAGGCGGTGGAGGCGCTGCTCGCGGGAGGCGTACGGGCGGTGGCCCCGCCCGTCGGGCGCTCCGAACCACGCGTCCGAGCCCTCCTCGAGGAACAGGCGCTCGAGGTGCTCGAACAGGGCGCGGTCCCGCAGGAACGCCTGCGGGTCCCCGGCGATGCAGCGCGAGCAGACGACGGCGGGCAGGGGGACGCCCCAGCTCCTCTGGCGCGAGATGCACCAGTCGGGGCGCGTCTCCATCATCTGCGCGATCCTGGGCTCGCCCGAGGCCGGGATCCACCGGGTCTCGTGGATCGCCCGCAGGGCCTTCTGCCGGAGCCCGCCGGCCTCCATGGAGATGAACCATTGCGGCGTGGCGCGGAAAAGCACCGGGCTCCTGCAGCGCCAGCAGTGGGGGTACGAGTGCCGGACGGTGTCGGCCTTGAGGAGCAGGCCGCGGCGCGCGAGGTCCTCCACGATCGGCCCGTTCGCGTCGAGGACGAACACGCCCTTGAGCCAGTCCGGGACGACGCGGTCGGGCAGAAACGTCCCGTCGTCGCCGACCGGGTTGAAGGGCGGGAGCCCGTACTCCTGGCCGGTGTGGAAGTCCTCGGCTCCGTGCCCGGGCGCCGTGTGCACCGAGCCGGTGCCGGCCTCGAGCGTCACGTGGCGCGCGAGGACGAGCCGGGAGGGGCCGAGCCCCGGCGTGGGGTACGGCTTGTCCAGGACGACCACCGGGCCGGGCTCGCCCGCGAGCTCGCGCCCGAGGCGGGAGCCGAGCCTGCGCGGCTCTTCCCAGCCGAGGTCCTTCGAGACCTGCTCGAGCAGGCCTTCGGCGACGATCACGGCCTCCCCGTCGCGCTCGACCGCGACGTAGCGGAGGTCGGGATGGACAGCCACGGCGAGGTTGGCCGGCAGCGTCCAGGGGGTCGTCGTCCAGATGACGAACGAGGCCGGCCGGCCTCGAAGCTCCGGCGCCCGCGCCTCGAGCCCCTGCGCGGGGAACTTCACGTAGATCGAGGGGTCGTCCCGCTCCTCGTACTCGACCTCGGCCTCGGCGAGCGCGGTCTTGCAGGACGGGCACCAGTGGACCGGCTTGTCGCCGTAGTAGACCGAGCCCCGGCTGAAGAACTCCCCGAGCTGGCGGACGATCTCGGCCTCGTAGCTTCGGTCGAGCGTGCGGTAGATCGCCGTCCGGCTCGGCAGGCCGGCGGCTTCCTCCCTGCGGTCCGCCTCGTGGTCCCACAGAACGCCGAGCCTTCGGAACTCCTCGCGCTGCACGCCGATGAAGTGCTCGGCGTACGCGCGGCAGCGCGCGCGGATCTCGAGGGGGGTCATGCCGGCCTTCGCGGGCCCGAGCTCGCGGTCCACGCGGTGCTCGATGGGCAGGCCGTGGCAGTCCCAGCCGGGCACGTAGGGAGCGTCGCGGCCCATCATCGAGCGCGACCTCACCACGAAGTCCTTGAGGATCTTGTTGACCGCCTGTCCGAGGTGGATGCTCTCGTTGGCGTACGGCGGGCCGTCGTGCAGGACGAACCGCGGCCGGCCGCGCCTCGCCTCGCGGATGCGGCGGTAGAGGTCGATGCGGTCCCAGTAGGCGCGGATCTCGCGCTCTCGGCGCGGCAGGTCGGCCTTCATCGGGAACGACGTCTTGGGCAGGTTCAGCGTGTGCTTGT
>JBBIHW010000246.1:0-5200 GCA_037446795.1 Acidobacteriota bacterium | reverse complement strand
TCGCCCGATGTCGTCTCCCCCTGGATCCGGGCGACCCGGCGCCGAGGGGCCGCGGTCACCGTGGACTCCCGCAGCCGCGTGGCGTCCTTCCCCGCCCCGCTCGCCTGCACGCCGAACCAGGAAGAGCTCGAGTCGGCGGTCGGCCGCGGCCCGCTCCTCGACGACCGTGCGGTCGAGGAGGCGGGCCGGCTCCTCCTTCGCGCCACGAGGAGCGACGCGGTGCTGGTGACCCGGGGCGCACGCGGGATGACGCTCGTCGAGAAGCGCGGCGCGGCGCGGCACATTCCCGCCTTCGGCTCCGGCGAGGTCGCCGACGTGACGGGGGCCGGGGACACCGTCATCGCGGTCGTCACGCTGGCGCTCGCGGCCGGAGGGAGTTTCCTCGAGGCGGCCCTGCTCGCCAACGTGGCGGCGGGGCTCGTGGTCATGAAGTACGGCACCGCGACCGTCACCCGCGGCGAGCTCGCGGCGGCTCTCGCCTCGGGGGTCCGGCCGTGAGCCGCCGGGGCAAGATTCTCGACCTGCCGCGGCTGCTCGCCGAGATCGCTCCCCTGCGGGAGGCCGGCCGGCGCATCGCGCTCGCCAATGGCCTCTTCGACCTCCTGCACGTCGGCCACCTTCGCTACCTCGAGGCGGCGCGCAGCGAGGCCGACGTCCTGGTCGTCGCCGTCAACTCCGACGCCTCCGCCCGCGCCCTCAAGGGGCCGGGCCGCCCCGTCGTCCCCGACTCCGAGCGCGCCGAGCTCGTCGCCGGGCTCGGGTGCGTGGACTTCGTGACGATCTTCGACGCCCCCACGGTGGAACCCTTGCTGCGCGCCCTGCGCCCGGACGTCCACTGCAAGGGAACGGACTACACCCCGGACACCGTCCCGGAGAGAGCCGTGGCGCGAGAGCTGGGCATTCGCGTGGCGATCGTCGGCGACCCGAAGGAGCATGCCTCGCGCGACCTCGTCCGGAAGCTGCGCGAGTCTCCCGCGGGCGACGCCTGACCTGTGCGCCCCGGCGGCGGGACGACCCCTACGCGAAACCGCGAAGCACGGACCCCTCGGCCGTTCCGTAGACGTCCTGGAGCGCCCGTACCTCGAGAGGGCCCGACCGCAGAGCGCGGATGGCCTCCACGACGGCGTGGCCGGCCGAGAGGGTCGTGATCAGCGGGATGCCTCGCTGGGTCGCCGTCCGCCTCAACGCCTTCTCGTCGAAGTAGGACGCTCGCCCGAGGGGTGTGTTGATCACGATCTGGATCTCGCCGTTCTTCATCAGGTCCACGGCGTTCGGCCGGCCCTCGAGCACCTTGTAGACGTCCCGGCACGGGATCCCTGCCCCGCGCAGGTAGGAGGCGGTCCCCCGAGTAGCCACCAAGTCGAATCCCAGCTCGCGGAGGCCGCGGGCGATCGGTACCACGTTGGCCTTGTCGCGGTTGTTGACGGTGATGAACGCCGTCCCCGCCAGGGGAAGCGCGGCGCCCGCTCCCGCCATGGCCTTGGCGAAGGCGATCCCGAAACCGTCGCCGGCTCCCATGACCTCGCCCGTCGAGCGCATCTCGGGGCCGAGGACGGGATCCTCGCCCGGAAACCTCTGGACGGGAACACGCACGCCTTCACGAAGCAACCGCTGACCCGCGGCTCCCCGACGAGCCCCAGCTCGGGCAGCGTACGGCCCACGAGGACGCGGGCCGCGACCCGCGCCAGCGGGATCCCCGTCGCCTTCGAGACGAACGGGACCGTCCGGCTCGCCCGCGGGTTCACCTCGAGCACGTACACCACGCCGTCCTTGATCGCGTACTGGACGTTCATGAGGCCCTTCACCCGCAGCGCCAGGGCGAGCCGGCGCGTGTACTCGCGCAGGACGTCGAGCTTCTCGACGACGGCCCGGTGGTAGGGCGGGATCACGCACGCGGAATCCCCCGAGTGCACCCCCGCCTCCTCGATGTGCTGCAGGATGCCGCCGATGACCACGTGCTGCCCGTCCGCCACCGCGTCCACGTCCACCTCGAAGGCGTCCTCCAGGAACCGGTCGAGCAGCACCGGGTGCTCCGGGGAGGCCTCCACGGCCCTCCGCATCGTCTCGGCCAGCGTCGCCTCGTCGTGGGTGATGAACATGGCGCGGCCGCCGAGAACGTAGCTCGGCCGCACGAGCAGCGGATAGCCGATCCGCGCCGCGATGGCGCGCGCCTCCTCCAACGAGCGCGCGGTGCCCCACTCCGGGGCCGGGATCCCCAGGTTGCGGAGAAGCTCGCCGAAGCGGAGGCGGTCTTCGGCCAGGTCGATGGAATCGGGCGGGGTTCCCAGGATCGGGACGCCGTGGGCCTGCAGCGGCAGCGCCAGGGCGAGAGGAGTCTGGCCGCCGAACTGGACCACCACACCCACGGGATTCTCCACCTCGACGATCCGCAGGACGTCCTCGAGGGTCAGGGGCTCGAAGTACAGCCGGTCCGACGTGTCGTAGTCGGTGGACACGGTCTCCGGGTTGCAGTTGACCATGATCGTCTCGAACCCCTCCTCCCGGAGCGCGAAGGAGGCGTGGCAGCAGCAGTAGTCGAACTCGATGCCCTGACCGATTCGATTGGGCCCGCCTCCGAGCACGATGACCTTCCGCCGGTCCGTGGGCTCGCTCTCGTCCTCCTCCTCGTAGGTGGAGTAGAAGTAGGGCGTGATCGCCGCGAACTCGGCCGCGCAGGTGTCCACCCGCTTGTAGACGGCCTGGATCCCCTCCTGCTTGCGGCGCTGCCGGACCTCGCCCTCGGTCGCGCCCAAGAGGTGGGCGAGCTGCCGGTCCGAGAAGCCCCACCGCTTGGCCCGGGCGAGCAGCGCGGTCGGGACGCTGCGCGCGCTGAACGAGCGCAGGCGGCCCTCGAGCTCGACCAGCTGCTCCACCTGCCCGACGAACCACGGGTCGATCCGGGTCAGCTCCGACACCTCGGCGACGGACAAGCCCGACTGCAGGGCGTAGTGGATGTAGAAGACCCGCTCCCAGTTCGGCGTGATCAGCCGCTCGCGCAGCAGCATCGGGTCGATCCGGTCCTTGCCGTCGGCCCCGAGACCGTCCCGGCCGACCTCCAGGGAGCGGATCGCCTTCTGCAGCGCCTCCTTGAAGGTCCGCCCGATCGCCATCGCCTCTCCCACCGACTTCATCTGCGTGCCCAGGGTGGGGCTCGCGGAGGGGAATTTCTCGAACGCCCACCGGGGGAACTTGACCACCACGTAGTCCAGGGTGGGCTCGAAGGACGAGGGCGTGGACCGCGTGATGTCGTTGGGGATCTCGTCGAGGGTGTAGCCCACCGCCAGCTTGGCCGCGATCTTGGCGATGGGAAAGCCCGTCGCCTTCGACGCGAGCGCGGAGGACCGCGACACGCGGGGGTTCATTTCGATGACCACCATCCGGCCGTCGGCGGGGTTCACCGCGAACTGGATGTTCGAGCCCCCGGTCTCCACACCGACCGCGCGAATGACCGCGATGGCCGCGTCCCGCATCGCCTGGTACTCCTTGTCGGTGAGGGTCTGCGCGGGGGCGACCGTGATCGAGTCGCCGGTGTGGACCCCCATGGCGTCGAAGTTCTCGATGGAGCAGATGACCACCACGTTGTCCCGCAGATCCCTCATGACCTCCAGCTCGTACTCCTTCCAACCGAGAACCGACTCCTCCACCAGGACCTGCCGCACCGGGCTCGCCTCGAGCCCCGCCTCGAGCAGCTCCTCGTACTCCTCCAGGTTGTACGCGACGCCCCCGCCGCCCCCGCCGAGGGTGAACGACGGGCGGAGGATCACGGGGAACTGGAGGGAGCGCACCAGGCTGCGTCCCTCCTCGAGGGTGCGCGCGATGCCGCTGCGGGGAACCTCGAGGCCCACCCGGGACACCGCTTCCTTGAAGCGCTCCCGGTCCTCGGCGATGCGGATCGCCTCGAGGCGCGCCCCGATCAGTTCCACACCCAGGCGGTCCAGGACACCCGAGTCGGCCAGGGCGACGGCGAGGTTCAGCGCCGTCTGGCCTCCGACGGTCGGCAGCAGCGCGTCCGGCCGCTCCTGCTCGAGAATCCGCTCCAGGACCGCCGGCACGAGGGGCTCGACGAACGTGCGATCGGCCACGGAGGGGTCGGTCATGATCGTCGCCGGGTTCGAGTTGACCAGGACGATCTCGTAGCCTTCCTCGCGCAGGGCCTTGCAAGCCTGCGTTCCGGAGTAGTCGAACTCGCAGGCCTGGCCGATGACGATCGGGCCCGACCCGAGAACGAGGATTCTGCGCAGATCCTCGCGCTTCGGCATGGCGAGTCACGCAAGCCCAAAAAAAGAGGGAGCCACAGCGGCCCCCCCACCCGCGCGCGCGTCCAGACGGCCCGCCTCACCCCGTCGCCGGCGCCTCCACGGGCCCTAGTCGGAACCCGTCGAGCGCTTGCCCGGCTTCCGGCCGCCTTCCTTCTTGCTCGTCGCCTTCCCCGTCGAGCGATCCCTCGGCTCCGCTCGCTCCTCCTTCTTCTTCGCCATCGCCCGGCGGGCGGGCTTCCGCCCTCCAGCCTCCTTCACGTCAGCGGGCCCGGCCGACCTGCCCCGGCGCCGCCGCTCCCGAGCGGCGGCCGGGGCGGGCTCCGGCTTCTCCCGCTCCACCTTCGAGGGCGCCTTCTCCGCCGCCGCACCCCCGGGCCTGGCCCCGACCAGTTCGATGAGGGCCATCTCCGCCCCGTCGCCCGGCCTCGGCCCGAGCCTCAGGATGCGGGTGTACCCGCCGGGCCGCTGCGCGTAGCGCGCCGACAGCGTGTCGAAGAGCTTGGCGACCACGGCCCGGTCGCGGATGTGCCGGAGCACCCGCCGGCGCGCATGCAACGTCTCGCGCTTCGACAGCGTGACGAGCCTCTCGGCGAACGGGCGCAGCTCCTTCGCCTTCGCCACGGTGGTCCGGACGCGCTCCTTGTCGAAGAGCGCCCGCGCCAGGTTCCTCAGCACGGCGAGACGGTGGGCGGAGGTCCGCCCGAGCTTGCGTCCCGCGACCCTGTGCTTCATGCGGCTGCCTCCTCGCGCCTCGCGGGTCCGCTAGCCGGAGCGAGCCCTCAGCTTCCGCACGTCCACGTTCATGCCCAGCGACAGGCCCATGGCGGCCAGCGTGTCCTTGATCTCGGCCAGCGACTTCCGTCCGAAGTTCTTCGTCTTGAGCATCTCGGCCTCGCTCTTCGTCACGAGGTCGCCGATGGTCTTGATGTTGGCGTTCTTGA
>JBBIHW010000245.1:0-5205 GCA_037446795.1 Acidobacteriota bacterium | reverse complement strand
CGCCTCCGCATCCGGCTGCCGGAGCCCGCCCGCAGCCGCCGGCGACGGGCCCGCACCCCGGCCCGGTTCCAGGGCGGCCTCCGGGCCGGGAGGCGGTCGAGGAGATCACGCGCAGGGAGCCGGGCCTGCGGAGCCTGCTGCGGGAGTTCGGGGCGCAGGTGCTCGACATCCGGACCCTGGCGCCGGCGGCCGAGCCCCGGACGCCGGGCGAGGGGGAGGACCCCGTGGAGACGGCGCGATGAACGTGGCGAAGATGATGCGCGAGCTTCAGGAGATGCAGGCGCGGCTCAAGGCCCGCGTCGAGGCGATCGAGGTGGAGGCTTCGGCCGGGGGCGGGCTCGTCGTGGCGCGCATGGACGGCAAGAAGACGCTCACCCACCTCGAGATCAAGCCCGAGGCCGTCAGCCCGGACGATCTCGAGTTGATGGGCGACCTGATCCGCGCCGCGGTCAACGAGGCGGGACGCCGCGTGGACGAGGAGGTCGAGAAGCTCACCGAGGGCCTCGCGGCGGGCCTCAAGCCGCCCGTCAGGTTCTAGACCGGATGCCTCGAAAGGATCGTTGCGGCACCGTTCCGTCGTTCCGGCGAAAGCCGGAATGCACGAGCAGGTCCGCGGTCGCCGTCGGTCCTTCATAGGGAGGGGTCGTGCCCGGCTCCCTCCCGAGCGCGGTCGAGCGGCTGATCGGAGAGCTGGCGAAGCTGCCGGGCGTCGGTCGCAAGACCGCGCAGCGGCTCGCGTTCCACCTGCTCAAGGCGCCGGCCTCGGACGTCGAGGCGCTCGCCGAGGCCGTGCGCGATCTCCCGCGGAAGGTCCGGCTCTGCCGGGAGTGCTTCCACCTGGCGGACACCGAGCAGTGTCCGATCTGCGCCGACCCGAAACGCGACCGCGGACTGCTGTGCGTCGTCGAGGAGTCGAGCAACGTCGCCGCCCTGGAGAAGACTGGGTCCTACCGCGGCCTCTACCACGTGCTCGGCGGGGCCCTCTCCCCGCTCCGGGACGTGGGACCGGGCGACCTCCACCTGGACGAGCTTCTCGAGCGCGTCCGGCGGGGCGCCTTCCGCGAGGTCATCCTCGCGACGAACCCGAACGCGGAGGGGGAGGCGACGGCCGTCTACATCGCGCGGCTGCTCAAGCCGGTCGGCGTCCACGCGACGAGGCTCGCCATGGGGCTGCCCGTGGGGGCCGACCTGGAGTTCACCGACGAGCTCACCCTGAAGCGCGCGTTCGAGGGCCGTCGGGACTACTGAGCCCGCGCCGCGCTTTGGCTGCTTGCCCCCTGTGGGTCAGGAACTTACATTGGCCGCGCCCGAGCGTTTTCCGGGGGGCTCGAGCCCGGAGGGGAGGCTCGCGCGCGGACATGTCCGTGTCGGATCTCGTGATCCTGGAGGAAGACCAGAAGCGCCTGCTCGCGCTGCTCGACCGCCTCCGCTCCGAATCCAACGCGCGCCTGGTCTTCCTGCTGGACAAGAACGGGCAGCAGATCGCCTCCTCGGGGAGCCTCGACGGGATCGACGCGACGGCGCTCGCGTCGCTGACCGCGGGAAACGTGGCCGCCACCGACGGCCTCGCGCGGCTGATCGGCGAACGCGGCTTCGGGATCCTCTTCCACGAGGGCGAGCGCGACAGCCTCCACATCAACGTGGTGGGAGACGGAGCGATCCTCGTCGTCCTGTTCGACGAGCGGTCCTCGCTCGGCCTCGTGCGCCTGCGCGTGAAGAAGGCGAGCACCGACATCGCCCTGGTCCTCCGGGAGGCCTCCGACCGCCTCCGCGGGGGCGCGGGCGCGCGCCCGATGACCTCGTTCCCGGAGATCACCGATGAAGACATCGAAGCCCTGTTCGGATGAGCGGGCTCGACCATGGCATTCATCAATTACGGCGCGCGCGAGATCAACTGCAAGATCGTCTACTACGGGCCCGGTCTGGGCGGGAAGACCACCAACATCCAGTACCTCTACGAGCGGACCGGGAACGGGCACAAGGGCAAGCTCATCTCCCTCGCCACGGAGACCGACCGGACGCTCTTCTTCGACTTCTTCCCCCTGGAGCTGGGCACGCTCCGCGGGTTCCGCACCCGGTTCCATCTTTACACGGTCCCCGGGCAGGTGTTCTACGACGCCTCTCGGAAGCTGATTCTCAAGGGCGCGGACGGCGTCGTCTTCGTGGCCGACTCGCAGGCGATCCGCATGGACGCCAACGTCGAGTCCATCCGCAACCTGAGGGAGCACCTGGCTCAGAACGGCTCCACGCTCGACCGGATCCCCTACGTGCTGCAGCTGAACAAGCGGGACCTCCCCTCGGCGGTCCCGGTCCCGGAGATGGTCCGGCAGCTGCGGGTGAAGGGCGAGCCGGTCTACGAGGCCGTGGCGATCCGCGGCATCGGCGTGTTCGAGACCCTGAAGGCGGCCGTCACGCAGGTCCTCCTCGACCTGAAGAGTCGCTGACCTGACCTCGTGACCGACCCGTCATTCCGGCGGAAGCCGGAATCCAGCACCTGCTCCCTGGACCCGGCTTCCGCCGGGGTGACAGGGTGACGGCGTGACACGTGACGTTGACGCCCCACGGGGCTCTCTCTAGAATGCGCGGGCGGGTCGGGGGAGGACGTCCATCCATGTACGCGGTGATCGCCTCGGGTGGCAAGCAGCACCGGGTCCAGGTCGGCGAGGTCGTCCGCGTCGAGAAGCTCGAGGCCGAGCCCGGCGACAGCGTCGTCTTCGACCGCGTCCTGCTGGTCGGCGGGGGCGAGTCGGCTCGCGTCGGACGTCCCGCCATCGAGGGGGCCCGCGTCCGGGCGACGGTGGTCGGCCACGGCAGGGGGCCGAAGACGCTCGTCTTCAAGTGGAAGCGGCGCCAGCACCACATCCGGCACTGCATGGGTCACCGGCAGGCGTTCACCGCCGTCCGCATCGAGGCGATCGAGGCTTGAGCGGGGAGGTCTCCGATGGCTCACAAGAAGGCAGGCGGCAGCTCGCGCAACGGCAGGGACTCCAACTCCCAGCGGCTCGGCATCAAGCGCTTCGCAGGCGAGTTCGTCCGCGGCGGGGCCATCCTCGTCCGCCAGCGCGGAACCCCGATCAAGCCGGGCGCCAACGTCGGCCGGGGAAAGGACGACACGCTGTTCGCCCTGGTGGATGGCGTCGTCGAGTACCGCGATCGGGGGCGGATGGGACGGTTCGTGAGCATCCTGCCCCCGCAAGCCACCCCCTGACGGCGACGCGCGAGCGCGCCCGTCCGACGCCCGCGGCAGCCGGAGCGAGCGTTCCCGAGGCGGGCCGGCCCCCGCAGGCCAGGCGAAGCCCCCAGCGGCCGGGACCCGGGACGTGTTCGTAGACGAGGCCGTCATCACCGTCGCCGGAGGGAACGGCGGGGATGGGTGCGTGTCGTTCCGCCGGGAGAGGCGCGTACCGCGAGGCGGACCGGACGGGGGCGACGGCGGCGACGGGGGCAGCGTGATCCTCAGGGCCGACCCGAGCGTGAACACCCTGCTCGCCTACCGCTACCAGCCGAGCTTCCGCGCCGAGCGCGGCCGTCACGGCGAGGGGAGCTCGAGGGCGGGGCGCGCGGGCGAGGACCTGGTGCTCGCGGTGCCCGTCGGCACGGTCGTCCACGAGGTCGCCAGCGAGGTCGTTCTCGCCGATCTGTCCGAGCCGGGCCGACAGGTCGTCGTCGCCCGGGGAGGGCGGGGCGGTCGCGGGAACGCCCGGTTCGCGGGGCCCGCCGAGCGCGCGCCGCGCCGGCGCGAGCGGGGGCAGCCGGGAGAGGTCCGCAGGCTGCGGCTCGAGTTGAAGCTGCTCGCCGACGTCGGGCTCGTGGGCCTTCCCAACGCGGGGAAGTCCACCCTCCTGTCGCGCATCTCCGCCGCCCGACCCAGGATCGCCGACTACCCGTTCACCACGCTCGCCCCCGTGCTCGGCGTCGTCGAGGCGGGCGGCGGGAGCTTCGTCGTCGCCGACATCCCGGGCCTCATCGAGGGAGCCCACCGTGGCGCCGGTCTCGGCGACCGCTTCCTGCGCCACGTCGAGCGGTGCAGGCTCCTGCTGCACCTCGTGGATCCCGCCTCGCCCGGGGGCGATCCCGTGGCGGACATGATCGCCGTGGAGCGGGAGCTCGCAGCCTACGACCCGGACCTCGCGAGCAAGCCGCGCGTCGTCGTCCTCACCAAGGCGGACCTCGTCCAGGACCCGGCACCCTCGGCCCGCGTCGAGGCCCGCGCCGCTTCGGGCGGCCTCGCCTGTGTCGTCGTGTCGGCGGTCACCGGCCAGGGACTCGGGCGCCTCGTCGAGACCTGCGCGACCATGCTCGCGCGGCTGTCCGGCGCTCGGGCCGAGGCGCGGCCTTGACCGAGCGCGAGCCGGTCGGGGTGCTCGGCGGAAGCTTCGACCCGGTTCACCTGGGCCATCTCCACGCGGCGAGCGTCGTGCGCCGCGCCCTCGGGCTGAGCCGCGTCCTCCTCGTCCCCTGCGCCCGGCCCCCGCACAAGCCCCACCGGGATCTCGCGCCGGCCGAGCACAGGGTCGCGATGCTGCGCCTCGCGGTGGCGGGGATCGAGGGGCTCGAGATCGGCATGCAGGAGCTCGAGCGCGGCGGCGTTTCCTACACCATCGACACGCTGCGGGCCCTCGCCTCCGGCTCGCCCCCGCTCGCCCCCGTCTTCGCGCTCGGCAGCGACGCGCTCGCGGAGCTGCCGACGTGGAAGCAATGGCGGGCACTCGCCACCGAGTTCGATCTCGCCGCGGTGGACCGGGCGGACGTCGGCCTCGACGGGCTGCGGCGGCGGCTGCCCCCGGAGCTGAGCCGCCGGATCGTCCCGGTCGGCGCCGAGCGACCGTCCCGGGCGACGCCCGCGCCGCTCGATCCGGGCGCAGGGGGAAGGATCTTCCTCGTCTCGGCCCGTCCGGTCGCGGTCTCCTCGAGCCTCGTGCGGAGTCGGGCCGCCTCGGGGGGCCGCCTCGACGGGCTTGTTCCGCCCGAGGTCGGCCGTTATATTGAGCGATCCGGGCTGTATCGCGAGGAGGCGAGTTCCTGAGCGCCAGGCTTCTCGAGTGCGTGGAAGCCGTCCTGGACAAGAAGGCCGAGGAGACCATCCTGGTGTGGGACCTGGGGGGCTGGACCTTCGATGTCTCCATTCTGGAATTGGGCGAAGGCGTGTTCGAGGTCAAGTCCACCAGCGGCGACACCCACCTGGGGGGCGATGACTGGGACGAG
>JBBIHW010000244.1:0-5213 GCA_037446795.1 Acidobacteriota bacterium | reverse complement strand
CCGCGGTGCCGCGCGCTCGCGACAGCGCCCGGCGCGCCTGCCCGCCCCCGATGCGCTCGAGGGCCCATGCCGCGTGGGAGCGGATCACGGGATCAGGGTCCGACAGCGCGCGAGCGAGGGCGGGAACCGCTGCGGGGTCGCGCCGGTTGCCGAGCACGATGCACGCGTTGCGGCGGATGCCGTCCCAGCGCGCGCGCATGATCGGCGTCCCGGAGAACCGCTCGCGGAAGGAGGTCTCGTCCATCGAGAGGATCTCGACCGGGTCGAGACCGCGGAGGTCCTCCCGGAAGCCGAGGTCGTCTCCCTCGCGCGGTCGGGCGAAGGTGCGGTTCCAGGGGCAGACCTCCTGGCAGACGTCGCACCCGAACATCCAGTCGCCCATCGCCTCCCGCCGATCGGGGGGCACCTCTCCGCGATGCTCGATCGTCCAGTAGGAGATGCACCGCCGCGAGTCCACGACCCTGGGCTCGACGATCGCCCCCGTCGGGCAGGCCTCGAGGCAGGCCGTGCACGTTCCGCAGAAGTCGGGGGTCGGGCCGCGGTCGGGCTCGAGCTCCGCCCGGGTCAGGATCTCGCCGAGGAGGAGCCACGAGCCCCTCCGCGGATGGATGAGGTTCGCGTTCTTCCCGATCCAGCCGATCCCGGCGCGCTCCGCCCAGGCGCGCTCCAGCACGGGCCCGCTGTCCACGAACGCACGGGCGGGCTCGCCCGACTCCTGCTCGAGCCACGCCGCGAGCTCTCTGAGCTTCCTCCCGAGGACGCGGTGGTAGTCGCGGGAGCGGGCGTAGAGGGCGACCCGGCCCAGGCCGGGCGGGCTGGCGGCCCTGTCCGCCCCGGGCCAGTAGTTCGCCGCGAGGCAGACGACGCTGCGGCAGCCGGGAAAAACTCGCCGCGGGTCCGATCGCTTGCCCGGCTCTCGCGCGAGCCAGGCCATCCGGGCGTGGAGCCCGCCGCGGAGCCAGGCCTCGAGCGCTGCGGCATCGCGCTGGGGCCGGTCCGCCCGCGCGACACCGACCTCGTCGAAGCCGGCGCCGCGCGCCCGCTCCTTGAGATCGCGCGTGAGCGAGGCGGCGTCCACGCCGCTCAGCCCTCGTTGCCTCGAGGCCCGTCGCTTCCGGCCACCGTCCCTGCCGCGGCCCCCTCCTCGATCCAGCGCCGCTCGGCCGGGTTCGGGCCCGGCAGGCCGGCCCGACCGCAGAGCCAGAGGATGCGGCTCGCGATCCCCCGCAGGATCCTGGCCTCGGCGACGGTCAGCTCGGCGCGGCCCAGCATCCTGCGGATGCGGCGCATCAGGCCCTCGGCGGTCTGCTCCTGAAGGTAGCCGGCTGTTCGCAGCGCCACCTCGAGATGGCGGAAGGCGGCCTCCCGCCGCGCGTGATCCGCTGGGGCCTCCCTCGCGCTCGCCGCGGCGGGCGCGACAAGCTCCGCGGCGCGCCGCAGCTCGTAGGCCGCCAGCAGCACGGCCTGGCCCAGGTTGTAGGAGAAGGCGTTCGGCTCGGCGAGGAGCCGCGCCAGGTGGGTGGCCCGATCGAGCTCGTCGTCGTAGAGGCCGTGCGCCTCCCGGCCGAACACGACGGCCACGTCCCCCGCGCCGGCAAGTCGCAGCAGATCGCTCGTGAGCTCGTCGAAGCGGTAATGCGGCCGCCTGAACTTCCCCTCGCGCCGCGTGGTGCCGACGATCGCGACGGTTCCGTCGAGCGCGGCGTCGAGATCCTCGTGGACGCGCGCCTGCCGGAGGAGGTCCACCGCCTCCATCGCCATCCTCCTCGCCTCCTCGCCGAGGACCTGGCAGCGCGGTCGGACGAGGTCGAGGCGATGGAAGCCGAGGATCTTCAGGGCGCGCGCCGCCGAGCCCACGTTGCCGCCGTAGGTGGGCTCGACCAGGACGAAGCGGAACCCCTCGGGCCGCCAGGCAACTCGAGCCGCGGCCGCATCGGCCTCCGGCCGGGTCCGGTCGTCCATGACTCGACCCTGTCTCCTGCGAGAAGGGTAGCAGAGCGGCGCTTCAGTCCTCTCCGGGCTCGAGCGCGGCGGCGGTTCCCTCGCGCTCGCGCACCGTCCGAGGGCGCCGCTCGATCGGCTCGAGCCCGGCGAGCTCGCGGTCCGCGGCCCCGAGCTCCCGCAGCCTGCGTGCGGCGACCAGCACGCGCCGCTCGAAGGAGCCGACGGTCTGGTCGTAGGCGTCCACGGCGCGCCCCAGGTGCTCGCCGAGCTCGGCGAGGTGGTCGCTCATCACGCGCAGGCGGTCGTGCAGCTCCGCGCCGAGATCGCGGATCTCCCTGGCACTCTCGGCGACCTTTTCCTGCTGCCAGACCAGGTAGACGGTCTTCAGCAGCGGCACGAGGGTCGTCGGGCTCGCGGGGATCACGCGTCTGGCGAAGCCGTACTCGATCAGGTCCGGGTCGCGCTCGACGGCGGCGGCGAAGAAGGCCTCTCCCGGGATGAACATCACCACGAAGTCGGGCGTGTCCTCGAACTGCTCCGCGTAAGCCTTCGAGCCGAGCCGCGCGATGTGCTCGCGGACGGAGCGCGCGTGCTCGTCGAGCTTGGCCCTGCGAGCCGCTTCATCGGCGAGCTCCTGAGCCTCGAGGTAGGCCTTGAGGGGTGCCTTCGCGTCCACGAGGATCCGCTTCCCGCCGGGGAGCCGCACGGCGAGGTCGGGCCGGAGGCGGCCCTGCTCGGTGTCCACCGCCGCCTGCTCCTCGAAGTCGCAGTGCTCGACCATGCCGGCCAGCTCCACGAGCCGCCGCAGGTGGATCTCGCCCCAGCGGCCGCGCACCGAGGGCGCCCTCAGCGCCTGCACGAGGTTCGCCGTCTCGCCCCGCAGCTTCTCCTGTGTCCCCGCGAGGCTCGCCACCTGCTCCCGCAGGGCCCGGTAGGCGCCCTCTCGCTCCTTCTCGAGGGCGTGGATCTTGGAGTCCACCTGCTTCAAGGCCTCCTGGACGGGGGAGAGGAGGTCGCCGATGGCCTTGTGCCGCGCCGAGAGGTCCTCGGCCGCCCGCCGCTGCACCTCTCCGAGCGCCGCCTGGGCGATCTCGAGGAAGGTGCGGTTGTTCTGGCGCAGGGCCTCGGCCGAGAGCGCCTGGAAGCTTTCGCGCAGCCGCGCCTCCGCTGCCTCGTAGGCGGCGAGGCGCTCGCCCGAGATCCTTCGTTCCGACTCGAGCTGTGCCTCGAGGCGCGCCGCGGTTTCCCGCACCGCCGCGGCGCGCCGCGAGGCGTACGCCCACGCGGCGGCGCCTGCGGCGACGGCGCCGGCGACGAACAGGAGCACCGCCGCCCCGTCCATGTGGCGTCCATTAGACCACGAAGCGCCGCGCGGCAGAGACAGTGGTCAGCCACTCGAGCTCACGGACGACGAGCCTCGCGTAGGCCCCGGGGCGCGAAAACGCTCCGGCGTGCCCCGAGAAACGCAGCACCGAGAGCCTCGCGCCGGGAAGGCGGGCGACGAGGGCGCGGGCCTCCCGCAGCGGGGTGACGAGATCCCACGAACCGGCGACGATCGAGACCGGGATCGGGTCGGTGGTCGCGGGAAGCCCCGGCGGGTCCATCGCCATCAGGCGGAGCTTGTCGAGGAAGGTCGAGGCGGGCGTGGCCGCATCGTAGCTCGCCCGCGCGAGCGCAGGCAGCCGCCGCAGGACCGGCGGGTAGGCGAGCTCCCAGGCCGTCAGGAGGCGGAAGCCGTAGACGAAGAGGCGGCGCGCGGCGCGGGCCGGGTCGCGGCTTCGCTCGGCCCGCCGGAGCATGAGCCTCTGGTAGGCGGGTCGGCGCCCCGGGTCGGGCGGGTGGCAGAGAAGGAGGCCCGACACCCGGCGGGGGAGCCGGGCGGCCGCGGCCAGGGCCACGAGGCACCCGAACGAGGTCCCCCACAGGACCGCCCGGTCCGCCCCCATCGCGTCGAGCGCCGCCTCGATTTCGCGCGCGAGAAGATCCCATGTGATCGGTCCCGGTGCGGGGTCGTCGGCGCGGTCCCCCGAGGTGTCGAGGGCGGCGACCCGGAAGCCGGCCGCGGCGGCCGCCCTCATCTCTTCCTCGAAGAGGCCGATCCCGCCGGCGAGCCCGGCGAGCTTGACGACGGGAGGGCCGGAGCCGATCTGGCGGAGCTTCACGGAGTCGCCGGGAGCGGTGGCGCCGGGCCCGCGAATTCGCACACAAATCCCGGGCGCCTCTCCCCGGCACAGGTTACCGCGGATCCCGAACCGGCCCGACAGGGGCGTCGCAGGCGGCCCCAGACCTAGAGCGCCGCCAGCATGACCTTTCCGGCGGGGGCATGGATCCGCAGCGACGCTCCTCCCGTGCTTCGCCTCAGCCGCGCTCCCCCGGCACCTTCCTCGAGAACCTCGACCCGACTCAGGCCGCGAGTCTGAACCGACCCCGACTTCGTCGTGGCAGCGAGGTCGAACGGCGCGAGGTCGCTCAGCCGGAGCATGACGTCACCCCCGCGGGTCTCGATGGAAACGTCCCGGGTTCGGCGCAGCCGCGAGGCCAGGATCACCAGACCGGAGCCCGTCTTGACGTCGAGCTTCACCGATTCGAACTCCTCGAGCCGCACGTCGCCGGCCTCGCTCTCGATCGCCAGCGCGCTGGAGGTGACGAGGCGCCCTCCGATGCGCCCGCCGCCGGTTCGCAACATCGCCTGCCGGGCGGTCGCGTCAATCAGCTCGAGATCGCCTGCGCCGGACGCGAGATCGAGGGCGTCCCCCTTGAAGGTCTTGAGGACGATGTCCCCGCCCTCGGTCCGCGCGCGCAGCGATCCGTGGACCTGGCTCGCGAACACCTCGCCGTGGACGGCTTCGAGCTCCAGCTTGCCGCGCAGCCTCAGGCAGCGGACGGGGCCTGCGACCTGACGGGCGGAGGCGTGCACGCCGTGCGGCAGGCGCACCGTCAGATGGACCGCAACGGCGGAGGCCGTCTTCTCGGGGCCGAGGTGCACCTCCGCCGTGAAGTCCAACGTCCCCTCCTTTGGCCCGCCGGGGCCACGGGTTCCAGTTGCTGCGCCTCCCACTCGAGTACCTATGCACCACCCCCCCTCTGGCGAAGTACTCCCTCCTCCGCCTTTCCTCCTCCAGCAACTCCCCCAGGGTGCGCACCTACAGCTCCTTCTTGAGCTGCCACTCCTCCGGCACCGCCAGCACTATCCCCGCCCGCTTCAGCTGATCCTTCCTACACCACAGCTGAGCCACCTTCATCCCACTTCGCAACGTCACCACCTTGAG
>JBBIHW010000243.1:0-5223 GCA_037446795.1 Acidobacteriota bacterium | reverse complement strand
GCCCGCGCGAGCGAGTGGAGGACGGACGAGACCGTGTTCACCGCGGCCGTGCGCTCTCAGCCGCGAAGCCCCCGGGCGCACTTCATCGTCGGGAAGCTCCACGCCGAGGCCGGGCGGACCGCCGAGGCGCTCGCGCGCTTCGAGGAGGCGCTGCGGGTGTGGCCGGCCCACGTGCCCTCGCTCTACGAGACGGGGGTCGTGCTCGGCCGGGCGGGGGACCTCGAACGGGCGGAGGCCGCGTTCCGGGGCGTGCTGCGCGCGAGCCCCACCTACGGCGGCGCCCACTACAACCTGGGCCACACGCTTCGCCTCCTGAACCGGCCGAGCGAGGCGGAGCGCGCCCTGCGGAAGGCGGTCCTGTGGGAGCCGACGCACGCGAGGGCATGGGCCGAGCTCGGTCACGTGCGCTTCGAACTCGGCCGGTTCGGGGCGGCGGCGGAGGCTTACGAGCGCGCCCTCGGTCTCGGCCGAGCCGATCTGGCGGCGCGTCTCGAGGAGGCGCGGCTCCGCGGCACCGGCGAAAGCCGCCACCCGGGCGAAGGCCGGGGTGAAGAAACGGGATTCCGGCCCTCGCCGGAATGAGGGAGCCCGCCTCGCCCCCGCGGCGGGTTCAGCTCGGCCAGACGAGCGAGGCCGGGCGGATCGGTACGGTGCGGGGGATCCTGCCGGGCAGCCCGCCGTCGCGCTCCGGAAGGCGCCAGCCGGGCTTCCAGAATCCAGGGATCCGGGCGCCGCACGCGGGACACGTGCCGCCTTCGGCGAGCCGGTAGTCGAGGACCCGGAACCCCAGCCGCTCGATCAGCAGTTGCCCGCACCCGTGGCAGTAGGTGTTCTCGAGCTCGCCCACCATGCCCGGCAGGTTCCCGGCGTAGACGTAGCGCAGCCCCTCCTCCCTGCCGATCTCCGCGGCGCGCACCAGGTCCCGTGCGGTCGTGTCGTCCCGGTCGTTCATCTTGTAGTCGCGATGGAACGCGGTCACGTGCCACGGGATGTGGGGCGACACCGACACCAGGAAGCGCGCGAGGTCCCGCAGCTCCTCCTGCGAATCGTTGAAGCCCGGCACCAGCAGCGTCACGATCTCCACCCAGAAGCCCATCTCGTGGAGGTTGCGGATCGTGTCGAGCACGTTCGCGAGCTTTCCGCCCAGCTCCCGGTAGTTGGAGTCCCGGAACCCCTTCAGGTCCACCTTGTAGAGGTCCACGTGGGGCCTGAGGTAGTCGAGGACCTCCCGCGTCGCGTTGCCGTTCGACACGAAGCCGCAGGTGATCCCCTCCGCCTTCGCGGCGGAGAACACCTCGACGGCCCACTCGCTGGTGATCAGGGGCTCGTTGTACGTGCTGACCATCACCGGCGCGCCGCGCTGCCTGGCGATCGCCACCAGCTCGGAGGCCTCGACGTCGCGGGGAGGAGACAGCGCGGCGCTGTCCCGCAGGGCCTGCGAGGTGAGCCAGTTCTGGCAGTACCCGCAATGCAGGTCGCAGCCGAGCATCCCGAAGGACAGCGCGACGGCTCCGGGCAGGGCGTGGAAGAACGGCTTCTTCTCGATGGGGTCCACCTGGAGGCCGGCCACGTAGCCGCGGGGAACGTAGAGCGTGCCCGCTCGGTTGAAGCGGACGCGGCAGATGCCGTCGAGGCCCTCCAGGATCGTGCAGCGGTGCCCGCACGCGTAGCAGCGCACCCGGTCCTTCTCGAGCTTCTCGTAGAGGACCCCGACCGCGGTCCGGGCCTTCAGCGCCCGATCGAGCGTCTCGACCGCCGGGTCTTTCTTGCGGGCCATGTCCGGCTCCTGCGGCTCAGTGTAGTACCGGAGAAGCCCGTCGGCCCACCTCCCCTCGGTGCCGCCGCCGCTTGCCGCGATCCGGGCGGTGCGGTACGTTCTAAACGGTACCGTTTCGGTCCAGTTTCCTCGGGTCGTCCTTCCCGCGCCCTCGCGCGGGAGGAGGCGCCGGTGAGCGGACACCTCGCAGCCCTCGCGCGAGCCGGGTCGGAGCTGACCGACCTCGTGGGCCGCACGCCCTTGCTGCGGCTCGGCCGGATCGGGCGCGAGGTCGCCCCGGTCGAGCTTCTGGCCAAGGCCGAGTGGCTCAACCCGGGCGGCTCGGTCAAGGACCGCACCGCGCTCGCCATCGTCCTCGACGCGGAGCGGGCGGGAAAGCTCGCGAAGGGCTCGACGATCCTCGACGCGACCTCCGGCAACACGGGCATCGCCTACGCCTGGATCGGAGCGGCGCGAGGCTACCGGGTCAAGCTGTGCGTGCCCCGGAACGCGAACCCCGAGCGCAAGCGCACCCTGCGCGCCCTCGGCGCGGAACTGGTCCTCACCGATCCCCTCGAGGGAACCGACGGGGCGATCCGGGAGGCCCGCAGGCTCCACCGGTCGTCGCCGGGCCGCTACTTCTACGCCGACCAGTACGGCAACCCCGCCAACTGGCGAGCCCACTACGAGGGGACCGGGCGCGAGATCTGGGAGCAGACGGGAGGGCGCATCACCCATTTCGTCGCCGGTCTCGGCACGAGCGGGACCTTCGTCGGGGCGGGGCGTCGGCTGCGGGAGCTGTCCCCCGGGATCCGCCTGGTCTCGGTGCAGCCCGACTCGGCCTTCCACGGCCTCGAGGGGCTGAAGCACATGGCGGCGGCGATCGTCCCGGCGATCTACGATCCACTCCTCGCGGACGAGCAGCGCTTCGTCGCGACCGAGACGGCCTACGCGACCGTGCGTCGGCTGGCGCGCGAGGAGGGACTTCGCGTGGGACCCTCCTCGGGGGCTGCCGTGGCGGCGGCGCTCGAGGTCGCACGAGGGCTCGAGCGGGGGGTCGTGGTCACCGTCCTTCCGGACGGCGGCGACCGGTACCTGAGCGAGCGGTTCTGGGAGGAGGGATGACGTGGGCGGGCCCGTGAGGATTTCGGACCGGGTGGTCGGCGCCATCGCCTCGCACGCGGAGCAGGCCTATCCCCGCGAGGGATGCGGGTTTCTGCTCGGGCGAGCCTCCGGAGGAGCGAGGCACGTGCTCGAGGCCCGCCCGGCACGCAATGCGCTGGCGCCCCGGACCCTGGACCGCTACCTCATCGAGCCCGAGGAGCTCCTTCACGTGGAGCGGGAGGCGAGGTGGGCAGGTCTCGACGTCCTCGGCTTCTACCACTCGCATCCGGACCACCCCGCCTCGCCTTCCGAGTTCGATCGCCAGCATGCCTGGCCGTGGTACGTATATCTCATCGTCGCCGTCGCCGGAGGCCGGGCGGCCGACGCGCGCGCCTGGCTCCTGCGTGACGACCGCGCCGGCTTCGCCGAGCTCGAGCTCGCCCGCGGTCCGGAGGTCGCATGAACGTCCGTGTCCTGATCCCCACCCCGTTGAGGCCGTACGCCGGCGACGCCGCCGCCGTCGAGGTGGCGGGCGGCACCGTGGGCGATGCGCTGCGGGAACTGGCCAGCCGCTTCCCCGAGCTGCGCCGCCACCTGTTCGCCGAGGACGGTCGGCTCCGCTCCTTCGTCAACGTGTACGTCGGCGACGAGGACATCCGCTCGCTCCAGGGCGAGGCCACGCCGCTTTCCGACGGGGCCGAGCTGAGCATCGTCCCCTCGATTGCCGGTGGGTCGGCTCCGGGGGCGGGGCAGGCCGGTGGGGCGGGCCTCTCGCGGCGGGAGATCCTCCGCTACAGCCGCCACCTGATCCTCCCCGAGGTCGGCATGGAGGGCCAGAAGAAGCTGAAGGCCTCGAGCGTGCTCGTGATCGGCACCGGCGGGCTCGGCGCCCCGCTCGGCCTCTATCTCGCGGCGGCCGGTGTGGGGAGGATCGGCCTCGTGGACTTCGACACGGTCGAGTTCAGCAACCTCCAGAGGCAGGTCGCCTTCGGCACCTCGGACGTGGGCCGCCCCAAGCTCGAGGCCGCGCGCGAGCGCCTCGAGGACATCAACCCCGACATCACGATCGAGACCCACGAGACCCGGCTCGACTCCGGCAACGCCCTCGACCTGCTGTCCCGCTACGACGTGATCGTGGACGGCACGGACAACTTCCCCACGCGCTACCTGGTCAACGACGCTTGCGCGCTGCTCGGCAAGCCGAACGTCTACGGCAGCATCTTCCGGTTCGAGGGGCAGGCCTCCGTCTTCTGGGCGGGTCGGGGCCCCTGCTACCGCTGCCTCTACCCCGAGCCTCCCCCGCCCGGCCTCGTCCCGAGCTGCGCGGAAGGAGGCGTGCTGGGAGTCCTGCCCGGCATCGTCGGCTCGATCCAGGCCGCGGAGGCCCTCAAGATCCTGCTCGGGCGGGGCAGCCTGCTCGTGGGGAGGCTGCTGCTGTTCGATGCCCTCGAGATGCGCTTCCGCGAGCTGAAGCTGCGGCGCGATGCCCGCTGCCCGCTGTGCGGGGAGAACCCGACGATCCGCGAGCTCGTGGACTACGAGGAGTTCTGCGGGCTCGGCCGGGCCGAGGCCGCGGGTCCGGAGATCACGGCCCGGGAGCTGAAGGAGCGGCTCGAGGCGGGAGCACCCCTCACGCTCGTGGACGTCCGCACGCCCCAGGAATGGGAGATCTCGAGGCTCGAGGGAGCGCGGCTGATCCCGATGCACGAGCTGCCGGCCCGCATGGCCGAGCTGGACTCGACCAAGGAGATCGTCGCCTACTGCAAGGTGGGCCTCCGGAGCGCTCAGGCCGCGGCCGTGCTCCGGGCGGCCGGGTTCAACGCGAGGAACCTCCAGGGCGGGCTCGACTCCTGGGCGCGCGAGGTGGACCCGAGCATGGCGCTCTACTGATCTCCGTCCCTCCGGCCCCCCGTCATTCCGGCGAAAGCCGGAATCCAGTCTCTGGACCCTGGCTTTCGCCAGGGTGACGGAGTGACGACGTGACGGGCTTGCGCCGGCGTGACGCGCGACGTCACCGGGCGACGAGGTCCGCCGGGGAAACCGGTCCCATCTGGGCGCGCAGATTCACCTGCGCCTGATTGTAGTCGGCCACGGCACCGACCTCGGCCAGGCGCGTCTGCTCGAGAGCCTGCTCCGCCTGGAGGACCTCGATCGCGAGGCTCGTTCCGTTTCGGAACCGAACCTGGCTGATGCGGAGGGCGGCCTCGGCGGCCTCGCGCGCGCGACGGGCCCGCTCGATGCGCGTCGCGGCTGTCCGCGCCTCGGCCCACGCCGAGGCCGCATCGGCCACCACGGAGTCCGCCGCCTGCTCCGCGGCCAGGGCGGCGTCGCGGATTCTGTCCGCCGAGGTCGCCAGGCGGCGG